>JAJZMR010000067.1 GCA_021847535.1 bacterium | reverse complement strand
TAACCCATCCACAACCTGACTTGTAGACCGGTGGCGCTTCAGCTGCACTGCCACATCATCCACTCTTTTACCTTCCTACCTCATTACGTACAAGCTTTTTCTTTCTTCAAACTTAATTTGATTGTATCCTTTCATAGCGAAACCTTCTTATATCACCGTTAATTATAACGGATTTGGTGTCACACTTCATTTTAGAACTTTCCCTGCATATGGCGCTAATAAGGCTCCAAGATTAAACTGGGCTGGGGCTCCAAAGGATATGGTATCTTTTGTGTGCATTGTGGATGACCCGGATGCTCTAACAAAAGAGCCATTTGTTCACTGGCTTGTTTACAATATACCAGCCGAAGTGCATACCCTTGATAATCCATCCGTTGGAAAGACTGGAAAAAATTCATATGCCAATATCGACTATGATTGCCCAAAGCCGCCTGCAGGAAAGGTGCATCATTATCATTTTAAACTTTATGCCTTGAATACGGAGTTTTCATTTAATCAGCCGCCGACCAAGACAGAATTGCTTGCGGCGATGCAGCCGCATATTATTGTATTTAAAGAAATTATTAGTTTGTATTATAAAACCATATAATCGAAGTTGAGCTTTATCCTTGAACGTAGCTATATTTAAAAAAAGCTAGAGTCTTTTTAAATTTTAGTCGCTTAAATTGAATCAGGTGATCGATGCAATTTTTAAGTTTGATAAAAAATATAAATAACATGAATTCAGTTTCAAAAAAATAACAAAAAAAAGGGATTAACACTAATATTTTTTTGATTATAAAAGATATTTAAAATGGCATATAGGAATCTATTTTTTTAAAAATTGATGATACCACTGATAATAGCATTAATACCTTTATTGTGATTGCGCGATTTGCTTTCAAAATATACATAACCAAAAAAATTTACCTTATCATTGAGCGAATAAAGCACTCCCGGACCAATGGAAAAAACGCGTTCACGCCTATTAGGGACTTTAAATCCATTTATTTTGCTATCTGTGTATTGTTGTAAAAAATAACCATTTACAGCAAACCACCAATTCTTAAACAGCTCTGCCTCCATGCTATAGTTAATTAAGATGGCTTGTCCAGCCTGAATTCCCGTATGTTTATTTTTAGCTGACCACACATAGTTCAAGTTACATGATGCTGCCCAGTTGGATAATAAATATAATGTAGCCGACCAATTAGGGTTGATATAATAAAAGCCATTTCCTGGATTAACAAAAAATCGGCTACTATACTTTCCTGCAGGAAACGATGAGGCAAGCTCAAATCGGTGCACAAAAAATGGACGGTTATGAATCATGATCGGGTCCCACTGAAGATAAATGCATGCATAAGGATCTCCAAATCCTATAGTATTGGAGGTGAGTCCTAAGTTGTTTTTTTCGATTTTTGAATAAAGGTCGTAAAAAATTGACAAGTAGAGTCCTATCTTTGCATTTAAAAGGTGTTTTTTTTTTGTTTGATACAAAAATTGGGTTATGCCCCACATGATGTTAAAGACAGGCGATTTTTTATTTCCTAAAAGTGCACCATTATTTCCCAAAAAATATGGTGCATTGTAAAATGCAAAATATTGATGTATATACCATCCGGAACTTGGGTGGATTGGCCCGCCCTCCAGAATATTAGTGTATCCATAATTAAGTGAGTTAGGTTGGTCGTAAGCTATTATAGTATTTATAATTACGATTAATCCTATGTAAACCCATTTCATTGCGTTACATCAAGTGTAAATAAGCCATTTTGGTAATCAATAAAAATATTTTTAATATGAGGTTTTTTAATAAGCTCGTGTGCAAGCGGTGATGAAATATACCGCTGGATCGCTCGTTTTAATGGGCGTGCGCCAAATTCGGGGGCATATCCAAGGTCTGCAATTGCGTCAACAGCTGCTGGTGTAAAATTACAGTTTATTTCACGTTCATTGAGCCATTTTTTTACTTGTTCAAGCTGCAATTGTGCAATTTTGGTAACATCACATTTATCTAGTTTTTTGAAAAATACGGTAGCATCTATTCTATTTAAAAACTCTGGCCTAAATGTTGCATGAAGTATTTTTTCAATATCTCGTTTTGTTTTTGCATCAACAATAGGTGCTTGCAAAATCAATGGTGATCCAATATTAGATGTCATAATAATAATGCAATTTTTAAATGAGACTGTTCTACCTTGGCTATCAGTCAATCGGCCTTCATCAAGCATTTGTAAAAATATATTGAAGACGTCTGGATGCGCTTTTTCAATTTCATCAAAGAGCAGCACGCTATAAGGATGTTTTCTGACATTCTCTGTTAATTGGCCACCTTCTTCAAAGCCAATGTATCCTGGAGGCGCTCCGATCAGTCGAGCAACCGCATGTTTTTCCATATATTCAGACATGTCTATTGTGATCATACGTTTTTCATCATCAAATAAAAAATCGGCAAGTGTGCGCGCAACCTCTGTTTTGCCTACACCAGTAGGGCCAAGAAATAAAAACGAGCCTATTGGTCGCTGAGGGTCTTTAAGCCCTGCCCGATGGAGCTGAATTGCTCGCGTTACCTCATCTATTGCTTCGTCCTGGCCGATTACTCGTTGTTTTAATAATGTTGCCATAGTGAGCAATCGTTCACTTTCACTTTGCTTAAGCTTGGTAACAGGGATTCCGGTCCAGCGAGAAAGTACGCGTGCGATATCGGTTTCATCAACCTCTTCCTTGATAAGTCCAGTTGAGACAGCTTTAAGTGATTCCTGCTGCTGTTCAAGTTCTTTAGTTAAATTGATGAGTGTTCCGTATTTAATTTCAGATGCACGTGCAAAATTTCCTTCACGTTCCGCTTTTTTATATTCAAAATCGGCACGCTCAAGCGCTTCCTTTAATTTTCTCATTTTTTCAAGAGGTGCCTTTTCAGCTTTCCATTGTTTGAGTAACTGGGCATGCTCATCTTTAACAGTTCCAAGCTCCTTTTCAAGGTCTACCAAGCGAGCTTTTGCAACATCGCTTTTTTCTTTTGATAATGCAACTTTTTCGATCTCCAGTTGGCGGACACGCCGTTCTAGTTGATCGAGGACCTCTGGTTGCGAATCTATCGCCATCTTGACCATTGATGCGGCTTCGTCGATAAGGTCAATTGCTTTGTCGGGCAAAAATCTATCTGGAATGTTTTTTGCAGAAAGGCGCACTGCATCAACCAATGCTTGGTCTTTTATTGTTATTCCATGGTGCAATTCATATTTTTCTTTAAGGCCGCGTAAAATTGAGATAGCATCGTCGATGCTTGGCTCTTCGACTAAAACCTTTTGAAATCGTCGTTCAAGCGCTGCATCTTTTTCTATATATTTTTTATATTCTTTAATTGTTGTTGCGCCAATACAATGGAGCTGTCCACGTGCAAGTGCTGGTTTTAAGAGATTTGAGGCATCCATTCCACCGCCTGCAGATCCAGCACCAATGAGCATATGCATTTCATCGATAAAAAGAATGACATGGTCCTGTTTTTGTTCAATTTCTTTTAAAATACTTTTTAAGCGTTCTTCAAATTCACCTTGGTATTTAGCCCCAGCAACAAGTAGGCCTAAATCGAGTGAAAAGATATTATTTTTTTTTAAACTTTCAGGGACATCATTTGAAATAATGCGTTGTGCAATTCCTTCAACTATAGCTGTTTTACCAACGCCGGGTTCGCCTATAAGGACGGGATTGTTTTTGGTTCTTCGTGACAAAATTTGTATCACACGACGTATTTCTTCATGTCTGCCGATGACTGGGTCCAAAAGGCCACGTTGGGCCTGATCAGTAATATTTTGACAAAATCGTTCTATAAAACTTTGTTGTTCTTGTTGTTGATTATTTTTAACGCCATTCATAGACATGCCTCACATAAGATGCTTTTTCGGATTTACGGTTTTATTTCACTTATAATAGTTTGCATCGTTTCTATGTATGTTTCAATATTATGTATAAGGGGACTTTCAACGGATTCATTTGATGGGTGTAGTGCATTTTTGTCTCGCGTTGCCTTTAAAAGGGAGTCTAAATCATGTTTTGCAATAAAACCAGCTTTATGCGCATATTCAAGTGTCTCACGCACATTTTTGCCAGGAGAAAAATTCTTGTGATGAAGCGCTAGGTAATCTGTAATAAGCGAGCAAAATTCATCAAATGTTTTTGTAAAAATTGCAATGAGCGTTTGTGTATCATGTGGCGTTTGTTCCGACTGTGATTCGTATGTTACGGCAGCCTTTTTAAGGCTTATAAGAGCCATTTGGAATTGTCCATACTGTTTTGAAAAAATTTCCATCAATAAACCTTTCTTTTTGTTCAAAGTATGGTTTATTTTTTATTATGCCGTCAATAACTTTTAAGTCATGAACATTTTTTATATGTATACAATACATAATAATGAAACATATTTATTCAACAATGATACTTCTTTTTTTGTCTCGATTTTTTTTGATCAATAGGACTTTGCCGGCCTGTCGTCCGCAGACGTATTTTTTTTGTTTTAAATCAAAGTTATCTATTATAAAAATAACAAAATGGTATCAATTAAAGCATTTAATAGATAAAAAATTAAATAATCAGTGGTTGACTGGCTATATCAAGGGGGAAAAGAACTAGCGTGAGTAAAAAAACGTTGAGTAGATTCTAATTTTTGCCTGAGATCTTAATGACAAATGCATCTTGAGTCGCCTTTTTTAATTGTTGCCTGAGTATACAAGCTTTTTTTGCCTTTTCTACTACCATTGACAATTGATTATTCTTGTGGTCAAAAATTATTGGCATTGTTGGCCTGCAATTGTATTTTGTAAGTGCACCTTCAACCTCGAGGGCACCTTTGTATGAAATTAATTTTCTTTGCCATTTTATAAGAAGATTTTCTATATGATACTCGTTTATTTTTTCGTTTTTTGTTCTAGGCAGCATATGGCCCGCTGCTCGCAGCCCACACATCCTTGGAGTTCTAAAGGCAAAATCAAAATCACCTCGAAGGACTGCACTTATGATAAGAGCTTTTTCGCGAGCTTGCTCTTGCTTCATTCTTATTGTAATTTTATTTTCATAGTCTTGAAGCTCGGACTGTTTGATGGGCTCTCGCTCCCGTATAATTTTTTCCACTAATGATTTTTTTTCATGCCATATCTCATCAATCCATGGCTCGATGTTTTCTTTAACCAAAGGCATCATTTTTGCTATATCAGTTTTGAGCTCTTTTTTGTATGCATTAAGAGCGTCCTTGCACTCAACAAGAGCATTTATATATTGCTTGCATAAATCGTCGTGTCTTGGCCTTTGTGTGCTTATGTGCGCTCCGGCAAAAAGTGGGGTGCAAAAAGATGTAAAAAGCATTGCCAGAAGGGAATAGTATTTCGTAGTATGCTCCATTTTGATTATTTTTTCGATATTTTTATTGTTAATATAACGATGTTTTTTATGTTTTTTCAATAATAGAAATTATATCAATTCTCTTAGGAGATGTCAAGGCCGAAGTTTGGCGAGTATTGTTGCAAGCTGAAAAGTTATGATGTTAGGGTAAAATTATGGTGCGCAAGAAGGTCGTAAAGCGCTGATGGCGCAACTAGTGCGGCCATTGGGTTGACATTTGAGTGTGCGCAGGCGATTTTTTGAATAAAAATTAATTATTTTTGTCTGCTGTAAAATGCGATAGGTTAAAGACTTTCTGTGAGCGTTTAATCTTATGGTAACTCACTGCAAAATGGTGCGCATAATCGCGCATTGCTACAAGAAGCTTTCCAATATCAGTATGAAGGTCTAGAACTGTCCCGTCTGGATAAGTATCAGAGAATAACCGTTCTTCGCGTTTGGCAAGGGAAATGCATGGCACCTGAGGAAAAAGCTCTTTGACGGCATTGCGTTGGCCTTTGCCTCCATCAATGAGAATAATATCAGGCAGGTCGTCATTTTTATATCTACGTGAGACTATTTCATGGAGCGCTGCATAATCATTTTGTTCGATAAGTGTTTTTATGGTAAAGCGTCTAAACTTGTTTTTATCGGGCATACCTTGAGTAAATCGAATCGATGACCCGACAAGTGCGACACTTTGAAAATGTGAAATATCAAAGCAATCGATAGTTTTAGGTAATTTGGACAAGCCCAACAGATCTTTAAGCGCATAAAAGCCCTTTGTGTAATCAGCTTGGTTGAATTTTGGCAGTGTTGCTTGTGTAATTTCCGGATTATATTTACGTTCAGTAAATCGCGTTTTAAGCGTATTGAAAATGATATCTATATGGGTGATATAATCGGCTATATTACGTGCTTTTTCAAACTCATAATGTTTATTATATTCATGCAATAAAGTTTGTAATGATGCTATGGTTTCATCATAATTACCTTCTAGAAAGAGTTTTGCAAGATTAAGGCGCGCATCATAATCTGCTTGTTTATAACCTTGTACGCAGTTTCCTGCACACCTATTTAAATGATAATTGAGGCACCCGCCCTGTATCGTTGCTTTGCATTGGACGAGCTTAAATGTTTTAACTAAATATTCAAAGCAGCGGCGGGCATCTGTTTTATGAATAAAGGGCCCAAAGTATTCTCCCGGTTCATTTTTTACACGTACAATTTTGAGAAGCCGCGGCTCTGTTTTAGTAAAAAGAAGATATATGAATGGATTACCTGACTTAAGTAATATATTATATTTTGGTTGGTATTTTTTTATAAGTTGCGCTTCGAGCAATAGTGCCTCGAGCTCGTTTTCTGTCACGATATGTTCTATAGTCACGTGCTCTTTTATCAAAGCATCGATCTTCCAGTCGCGTGCCTGTTTTCTGAAGTAATATCCGACTCTTTTTTTTATATCCTTTGCTTTGCCTACGTACAATATCGTATTGTCCACGCTTTTAAAAATATAAATTCCTGGTAGGTGGGGCAATTGATTATGCGGCACTTCCTGGCTCATAATATCTCCTTTTATATTTTGCGCTTAAACGTTCTTTCAAGTTCATAATGAGACATGAGCCATGTCGTTGGTCGTCCATGTGGACAAGTAAGACGATGTTCTGTTTTGTAAAGGGATTTGAGAAGCTCATCCATTTCAAAAGCGCTTAATTCGTCACCTGCTTTAACTGCTGCTTTACATGCCATCATTGCATACAATTTTTTTCTGATTTTGGTATGCCATGTCTGTCTATCAAATGATCCACCCTCTTCTACCCAGAGAATGATATCATGAATAAGATCTTTAAGGGCGTAATTTTTTAACATAAGAGGTGTTTGCGTGACAGCAACTGTGTTGTCGCCAGCATGCTCAATATGAATACCTAACTGCTCTAATTCTGATGCAAAAGCAATAATTGTATGGAGGCTTTCTGCTTGCAGGGAAATAATTTCAGGAAATAAAAGTTGAATACGCTCAGTTGCACCTGCTCTTAAAGTCAATTGTTCATACAAGACAGCCTCATGCGCCGCGTGTTGATCAACAATCAAAAGTCCCGATGAGGTTTCAAGTAAAATATAGGTTTTTGATAATTGTCCAACAATGGTATACGAAACAGTTGATTCTATTTGTGAAAAAACTAAGCTGTTATGTATGCTAGGCTCTGCGATTATCTGTTGAGTTGCCATGCTTTGAATGATGTTAGATGGTTGTACAAAAGGAGGCTGCTCAAAAAAAGGATGCCTTGCCTGGCTATTATATGTTGGTAAAGAATCTGCTAATGTTGGTTGTAAAGGCTTAAGTGGTTCCATTTGTTGAATGCGGGTTGCTGTTTCTGATTCTAGCCTTTTTTGAATAGCAGACTCTAACGCATTTTCTATAATGCGGGGATGAAGGAAGACAACTTCTTCTTTGCGCGGATGAACATTTACATCAACTTCTTGCTGGGCGATAGTAATGAAAATAATGCCGGCAGGGTGCTTACCAGGAGGCATAACACGCTGAAATCCGCGATTAAATGCTTGGCTGAGTTTATAATTTTTAACCCATCGCTTATTAACAAAGAAAAATTGTTGA
>JAJZMR010000029.1:2386-8066 GCA_021847535.1 bacterium | reverse complement strand
GGTTTGAGCGAGGATGACTGGCAAGGATGGCAAGTAATGAGAAATCAACTGCATTCAAAAGTACAGCTTGTTGCAGACGATCTTGTTGCCACTAATATCGAATGCATCATGCGTGCTATTGAAGAAAATTGTACGACATCCATCATTATTAAACCAAATCAGATCGGCACTATAACCGAAACGCTGCAGGCAATAAAATTATGCAAAGAAAATAATTTAAATACTATAATTTCGCATCGTTCTGGCGAGACAGAAGACTCATTTATTGCCGATATTGCCATTGGTGCAAGTGCAGGGCAGATTAAATCTGGTGGTCCGTGTAGAAGTGAGCGACTTGCAAAATATAATAGAATTCTTCTTATTGAAGACATGCTTCTTGATCAACTATAATCCAAATTTTGCAGCTGTTTTATAATGCTTTGATGGAGCAAATCGATCGACTGGTTGTGTAACCGGCTTTACCTCTTTTTTCTTTGGTCCGCGACGGCGCCTATGTGCTTTTGTATTATCCCTTTTTTGCTGATACTCCTGTTCAAATTCACGCACAAAATCTCCACGAGCTTGTGAAAGATAGACGTTTGCCATCTCCTTGCTGTCTTCTATCGAGCCTCTATTTTTAAAGAACCATCGTGTTACCGGGTCGCGTGGGCTGCCTAAAACACTTTGAACTTCAAAAGCATCAAAACCGCTCGATATTTTTTCTCGTGTATAAAGTTCTACACCGCCACGTACTTTTGGCTGTATAACTGTTGGTGCTATGAGAATTAATAGATTAATCTCAGAAATAATGCGATTGTTCTGCTGAAATAATGGTCCAATGATAGGGATATCAGCAAGTATCGGTATACGTGTGTTTGTCTCTTGTTCCGTGAGCGTGGTCAAGCCACCAAGCGCCAATACTTGACCGCTGCTTAAATTAGCGCTGGTATTCACGGTACGTGTATTGCGTGTAAAGTTAGTGGCAATGACAGAGGTGAACTCTTGTACATCGATAGCTATCTGTAAATTAAGGCGATCTATTGAACTTACACGAGGAACAACCCCGACGCGCAAGCGAGCTTCGATATCTTCAATTTTTTGCGAAACAACGGCTGCCTGTCCTGCAAATGCTTGACCTTGGTCGCGTCTAATATCACTAACGATCGTTTCTGCTGGTTTATTGTTTTTTGCTACCAAAAATGGATGGGAGAGTACTTTTAAGTCACTATATGAATCAAGTACCTGGAGTACGCCCCAAATACCAGAGCCATTTGGGTCGTTAAAGGACATGATAAGTGACCCGGGAGCTGATTGTGATAATCCCTGCGCGAGACTGTAATTATATTGATTGGTCAACAGTGATGTTGATGCGGGGAATATAAGGCTTAAAAGATCGGCTGCAAGTTTTGCTGGTTCGGGCGTTACCGTAATGCTACCAGTACTACCGGCAACCGTGTTTAATATTGGATTATTCAAGAAATTTGATTGCTCAGTAACACCCTTAAGAATATTTGCTGCATTAAGATTGCGCAATTGTGCTGCCAATATCTTTTGTTCATTGAGACTAACATCGATAACCATCACTTCGATAATAATAATGGGCTGTGGTATATCAAGTGAGTGAATAAGTTCTTTTATGCGCAACCAATCATCTTGTCGTGCTGTTATAATAAGTCTGTTTCCGCCACGCTCAATTTCTTCACTTTTTAATTCACCCGCTTTACCTTGTGCAGTAGGTGCTTCATATTTTCGAATTGTTTCTTTAATTTTACTTTCGGCTGTTATAAGCACGCCCTCAAACATTTTTCTGTGACTGCCACTCAAGTCTTTTGTTGATTGTGCCGTTTCTGTTCCTGCTTTAACTAATCGCTCGAGTGCCGGGGCAAATACATCCGCTTCAAGGTATTGTAGTTCGTAAATATGTAAGATTGACCTACCTGAATCAGTTGGTTGATCCAATTCAGCAATAAGTTCCTTTATTCTTTCAATACTTGATTCAGACCCAGTTAAAATAATGGAATTGAGACGGTTGTCGGCGATTAAATGAACTGATCCTGAACCGAAATAAAGCCCAGTTTCAGACTTAACATCTGCCTTAAGTGCGCCCTTTGTGTCTCCTGTTAACGCGAGTATCTGTGTCTTTAAAAGATCTGCAACGACAGATGCGTTTACGTTAAAAAGTTGCACAACCTCAACAACATTAGGGTCGCCTGATTGATCTAAAAGCATAATGATATTAAGTGCTGTCGCGAGCCTATTTGCAGAATCTGAGACTATAATAGCGTTTGATTTAGTGTCATAAACGACCGATTTTACCGGAGAAAGCATATCGCTTAAGATCATATCTATTGGCTCACGACTGTCTTTATCGGTGAATTTTTCAGGAACCTTGAGATTTTTTAAATAAATAATGGCTCTAATTTTATTATCCGTGCGCGGAAATTCTTGCGGATTAAACCCAACATAGATAGGCAATGTTTCCCTGTTACTATTGGCGTCGTTTTTTATAACCATACTCATGCCATTATGCGGGATCATGGTATAACCAGCTAAATTAAGAAAAAATATCGTATATTCCCATGCTTTTTCTAAGGTGATTTTTTCCGAAATTTGTATATTTATTTTTTGTTTAATTGGGGCGCCTTGAGGCATGAGGATATTTTTTTCTTCTTTTGCTGCAAGCATTTGAATAATATCAGTTAGCTCAGTATTTACGAAATTAAAATCGACGAGATTATCTGGGTGCGTATTGCGCAGCGCATGAAGACCTTTTTGAAGAAAAAAAATGGATATACAAGTTATAAATAATAATATTTTTTTCATATTCATATGGTAATTAAGCTAAACTTTGTTGGGGTTCTAATGTCGCAATCATTAAGGTTACATTGAGAAGCCCATCTTTAATATCTTTTGTAATTTTAATTTCTTTTGTATAAACACGCTCTTTTTGTTCAATTTTTAGCAAAAATTCAGCAAGTTGCTTCATAGTAATATGAGAAAAAGCAACAGTAAGTCTACGCTCGAAAAAACCATTACCCACGTCCATTTCTGTCATATCGGGCCCAGATGTTACTGGTAAAGAAATTTGTTTCATAAGTTCTTCGCTAAAGTATTTACCGATAAGAAAATTTGGTTCTTGTGCAAGGATAGTCTTGACCGCTTCTTGTTGCGCAAGAATTTCTTTATTTTTCAATAAAATATGCCTTGCTGTTTCGCGATATTTATTTACTTCTTTAAGTTGATTATTAAGCTTTGTCAATGCCGAAAAATGTGTTGTAATAATAGCTCCGGCAGTGAGGAGCAAGATCGCTAAAAAAATTCCATAATATATAAAAAGATCCCGTCTGTTTTTCGTGATAAAAAAAGTGCGTATCGAACTTAAAAAGCTCATTTAATCTTCCTTATAATTTTTATTAAGGGTTATTTTAATAGAGAATTTTAACTCTTGAGGATATTTTTGTACGGTGAACATGGTGTTGGGACGACTTAACTCATTATTTAATTCTTTGAGCGCATCCCAGTCTTTATATTTTCCACCTGTTATCTCCCCTTCAAGTACCATAGTGCTGGTACTATCATTAATACTCAACATGGTTACAAAAAGTCCAAGAGCCTTGGCATCAAGTCGCCTAAAAAGTTCCTGTAAGTAATTTAAAAAAGAATATCTGTTTTGACTTGAAAGCGCAAACCAAATCTCTTCTTGTTTGGTTACATAGGCTTGAGCATCTGCAATAATTTTTTTAAGGTCAGTACTTTTGGCCAATTTTTGATTCAGCCCTAATTCGTGAACAAGTTTTCCAACTGCCTCACTTTGTGAAGCTCGTATCTCGTTTTTTATTTTTCTTTGGGTAAGTTGTGTATGAAGAATAAGCGAACCGAATACAATGATAAAAAGTATAATTCCCGCGCAAAATTGTTGTAACATCAACTTTTCATCTTGAGGTGCATACTCATTTTGCAGAAAATTTATAGAGCGCGTATAAGGCAAATCAAGTGCTGCACCAATGCTACCAATAAAATGGGAGGTTAACAAAACGCTATTAATAGCCTTAATGGTATTATTGTGAACAACTTTATAAAGTAAAAATTCTTCAGTTTTTGTTCCTGTTAAGTCTTCTATTTCATTGATAAGTTGACGGTCATGTGGTGCCATTGTCGCAAGGAGAATTCGCTTAATTTTTTTATCTTCAGGGAGCATGCCATTAAAAGTATCGAAAGTGAATTGAATATCTTGTACAAATTTTGCATCAGCTCCACGTGGGATACTGCGAATATGCGCAAGCTCTCCATCTATGATTGCTAAAAATTGACGCGAATCACTCAGTGTTTCGATACAGAGCGTTGAAATATTATCTGTCTGGTATTCTGGAATTTCTTTAAAAACAGAAAAAAATTCAAAAAGATGTACAGAAAATTTTGTAGGATTAATGCCTGCTGTATGCAATAGAGTGATATACGCTTGTACCGTACTTTGCTTTAATGCCGCTACTTGCACAGTTGTTTTTTGTGTGGTGTGATCATAATGCGTCACAAGTATATCAAAAAAGGCATCTTGTAAAGCAAATGGCAGCATTGGTTCAACTTCGAATGGAGCGACCATTTTTATGGTATCAATGTCGGTCAATGGAACAGTGATTTCCTTAAAAATGACCAAATTATTTGAAATTGAAAAAGTAAGTTCATCGTAATCACCCACGATAGAGGAGATCTTTTTAAGCGCTTCGATAGTACGGTCTTCAAGTGAAATGAGTTCATCTTGCACAATATCTTGCTGTACACAACTTGTGATAGTTTTTTTATATCCCTTTGCCAGCACTGTTGTTGCAAAAATAGCATGCGCATGGATCTCAAGCCCGACAAGCTTGCGCGATGAAATATAGTATCCTCCTATAGATTCAGGCAAAAACCATGATCGCACAGGGGTGAGGTGAGTTTCTATCATGGACCCTTCTCCTGATTTTTTCGCTTACCGTTGATATCATCTTTTTCATCTATAGTACCATAGCGCGCCTGCACCATCTGCATGAGCTGTGGTTGAGGCTTTTGTTGTTCAATAATTGTTTTCTTGTCTTGCTGTGGTTGCGATTTTTCATCCGCTTCGCTTATATGGTTCATAAGAGAACTTTTATTTGATCTAAGTCGCTCAGGTTTTTTAACACGAGAATATTGACTCTCATCAATATATTGGTCTTTGAGTTCCATAAAGTCTTCTATGAGTGCCTCCCCATGGCGAACTTTGTCTTTAAAAAACCAACGTAGAAAAGGGTCGCGCTCATGTCTTTCACCATAAAAAACTGTTTTGGTATCTAAGATTTTATCTTCTGTTATTTTATCTGCAATTGTATCATTATTGGTAGGAATTATTTCTGGCATAATAAGAACGAGGAGACTCGTTTTTGATGCCTGCTTTATGCTATTTTTAAACAAGTTTCCTAAAATAGGAATATCGCCCAAAATAGGCACTTTAGTAACACTTTCTGTGACTGTATCCTGAATCAGCCCGCCCAATGCCAATACCTCATTATTTGACATAATAACACTCGTATTGACCGCTTTTCTATTACGGTTACCGGAGCTCAAACTATTTTGATTGGTATCTGAATTATCAAATTGTTCAAAATTGACAATGACATCAAGCGTAATAAGACCTTCGCCACTTATTTGTGGTGTAACATCAATAGTTAAGTTGGCAGCCAAATCT
>JAJZMR010000029.1:0-2358 GCA_021847535.1 bacterium | reverse complement strand
CCATTTTGAATTTGAGAATCAAGAACACGACGTACTGTACCGACAGAAATCTGCGCAGGATACTTATTAGTTGTCACTAGGAAGGGATTTGAAATAACAGATGTTTTTGTGTATTGTTCTAAAATAGTAAAAAGACCCCAGACGCCATATATATCAGAACCGAGAGTTAAAAGAGTAGATCCTATATTGCCGGGCAACTGCGCTAATTGGATTAAATCACCTAAAAGACGTGTGGCGCCGGTGCCATTTGGGTTTTCAATCACTGGGGAGTTTGTTCCTGCAAGGCCCGATGTTTGAAAATTTACATTGTTCCCCAAAAGACCGTTTACCCCAGGTACCTTGTTGCGCAATTGCGTACCAATTTCTTTGTTTTCACTTAAATCGATCGAAAGTAGCAATATTTTTATCGCAACTTGTGGTTGCTCGACATCAATTTTTTTAATGAGATTATATATTTTTGTGTAATCATCATAATCAGCATAAATAATAAGCCGATTACCCGATTGTTCGGCTTCAACATATACTGGTTTGAAAAATTTATCACCATCGCGCACCCCACCATTTTTGGCCGCGTCTGTATCAGTTTGAAATTTTGTTGCAGCATTTATAATTCTTGCAACTTCGACGGAATTGGTATGCTTAAGTGCATACGTAAAAATAGGTGTTGGCGCGACATCAGAAGGGCGATCTAAGGTCTTTTGAATAAAATCATAAACGCGTTGTAACGATTCTTTTGTTCCTATCATGACTATCGCATTGATGTGAGGTACAGCAGTCAGTCGAACATTTTCAGAAAAATATTGAGTTGAAGGCTTCTTTCTTTGACCTAAAAGCCGGGCAGTTATGGAAGGCTCTTCGGTTTTAATGAGCTCTTTATATAAATTGACCGCTTTTGTTGCATCAATACGCTCAAGCTTAAGAATTTTTAATGTTTCTGAAGGGCTTGCCTGATCTAATTCATGAATAATCGCCAGCATGTTTTTGATGTTTGACGATTTGTCTGTCAAAATAAAAGCGCGCATATCAGGCACGCCAATAAAACGCGGCGAATTGATGCTTTTAATTTCATTTAAGACATTTTGTATCGTATCAAGGCTTGTATTTTTGATAAAAACAATATACCTAATAACACTATCGTCAGCAGGAAGATCTTCTAATTTTGTTTCTATATAAAGGGGCAGTGGATTTTTCCCTGGTGCTAGCGGTGAGTTCTTGTCTGATGTTGGTGCAATTCGATAAACACGTGGCGCTGGACCAGGGATGACGGTAAGCCCAGCAAGATCAAGATATGAAGTAAAAATACCCCAGGCATCTTTTTTTGAAAAAGGTTTGTGTGTGGTGAATGAAATAGTGATCCCTTGAATTTTGCTTTTATCGCCACTCCCTTGAGGCAATGGCGAAAGATCATCATCGAGGATAAACTTAAGATTGAGTCGCTCTGC
Source organism: bacterium (assembly GCA_021847535.1). Taxonomy (GTDB): domain Bacteria; phylum Babelota; class Babeliae; order Babelales; family Babelaceae; genus BOG-1370. The sequence continues at coordinate 916 of JAJZMR010000029.1, read as the reverse complement.
AAAATAATCAATCAGTGTTTTGAGTGATGCATTTTCAAATCTAAATTCTAATTTTTCATCCGGATTTTTATCATTCTGGTCAATCCAGGGTTGAGTAAAATCGGTCAGGTATTCATCATTTTGATATTGTGGATTTTTAGCCTTTTCTGCTTTGATTTCTGCTTCGCTTTTTACATAATCTATAAGCGGAGAGCAGGTAAGATATCCTGGAAAAATTGCTAAAATAATTAAATATAGTATGTTCATAATTTTTTCCCCGTTATTATGTTGGTACATGTTGCATTAATGATGAACTGGTTGAGGTATTTGTCATAGCAGTCATATTATTTTGATGTGTTTTTTTAACCATTGGATTTGGAGTAATCTGTGCCTGAGATACAAGCTTATTACTCATTTCATGCATATGTATAAGTTCCGTTGGCAAGCTATTTTCATGGGGTTGCGCTGCCTCTTCTGCTTGGGTATAAGGCATGATCGTATAATTAAATGTTAACTCTTGGCCATTGCGCATAACGACGACTACTAAATTATCTTCATAGTTAAGATTTTTAACTTTAGTAAATATTTCTACGCGTTCATTAGTTGATGTAGGAATTATACCGTCAACTGAAACAACAATATCATTAGGTGCAAGCCCGAGTGCAAATCCAACAGATTGTGGCTTGAGAGCACCGACTCTGCAGCCGATACTTTTACCCTTTTTAAATGCAGTCGTAATATCGAGCATATCGATAAATTCTGCAAGATTTTTTACTGATGAAACAAATTTATCTTTATCGATCATAAATTCATGCGCAGTCACTTGTTTAATGATTTCACTCCACATAATATCTTGTCCATAAATCGGATCTTTTTGCGCATCGACTGGCGAAATAAAGAGAGTTTCTTGTTGGCCGTTTGAGCGAATAAGCATTAT
>JAJZMR010000075.1 GCA_021847535.1 bacterium | reverse complement strand
AAAACGCCGGAAGATGCACTGAGAGCGCTCAAGACAAAGAAATTGGATTTCTTGATCAAGCGATTCGATCGCCTAGATAAGTCTATTGATACTGCTTATGCGTAAGTCCTGTATATATGCTATTTTGAATAAATAAATTTTGACTGTGCCTTAAATAGCAGAGGCAAAATGGCACATTGTCAAAAACGCGCATTTTGTTTTGTTCCAGCAGGTTTTGATGCCTCGATTCCACTTGTTGTATTCCAAAAACTTGTTCGACATGCCAGCGTCCTTTTTGATCGTCTAACATCGGCGGATAAATCTAGAGGACGCTTTATTTATGCAATGTTCGGATAAGCTCTTATCATTGCTTAAAAAGCAATTTACCAAATTCGAGGAAACTACCAACAATACAAAAGAGCGGAATAAAAATCGCGTCTTTTAATTAACCTATAACCCGAGCAAGTTCCGCCAGCGAAGTCGATCCTTGAGCAACCTTTAAAAGCCCATCATGCATCAACGTCCGCATGCCCCCCTTAACAGCTGCTTCGTACAGCTGGGTATAAGCGGGTCGCCGTGTAATAAGCTCTTGAATCTCTGGGGTGATTAACAAGAATTCAAAAATTCCGATACGACCTCGGTAGCCTGTGCCGTGGCAAGTATCACACCCACCAGCTGCATAAACACGTGTCAGCACGATATTGTACGATTGAGCAAGAGCTTTATACTCTTCAGGAACCTCAGCTTCAGTCCGACAGGCGGTACACAACATACGTGCAAGTCGCTGAGCGAGAACCCCTGTTACCGTTGCATTGATTAAAAACGAACGGATCCCCATGTCAATAAGGCGAATAATAGCCGCAGGCGCGTCGATTGTATGAACAGTGCTCAAAACAAGATGTCCGGTTAATGCTGCCTGCGTTGCTATTTCTGCTGTATCATAATCACGAATTTCACCGACAAGAATAATATCTGGATCCTGACGTAAGACAGAGCGCAATGCATGAGCAAAGGTAAACCCAATTTCAGGACGAATTTGTGATTGCGTTATCCCTTGAAAGGAGTATTCAATCGGATCTTCCAAGGTAATAATATGTTTTGCTTGATGATTAATAACATTAAGCGCGCTGTAGAGCGTGGTTGTTTTACCCGACCCTGTCGATCCTGTTACCAAAACTAACCCATAAGACCGATTAAGTAAATCAACAAACTGCGCCCGCATGTCGGGTGAAAATCCTAACTTTTCAATGGAAAAATAATCATGTGAACGATCAAGAACACGGATTACTAAATGCTCCCCATAAAGGCTCGGAAAAGTCGCCACACGCAAATCAACAGCACCATGTGGCATGATAAAAGAAAATTTACCATCCTGGGGCAAACGACGTTCGCTTACATCAAGATGTGCAAGCACTTTTAATCGGGCAATCAGGTACAGCCCGTTTTCATTGACAATATGCGCAACTGTATGCAAAATGCCATCAATGCGAAAACGAATAACAGTACCAGTTTCTGTTGATTCAAGATGTATATCGGAAGCTGTTTCTCTTATCGCGCGTAATATAAGATCATCAAGAAATGTGACGGCAGAAAAATCGCCTTCATACAATTCAGCCAACTTTCCATCCGATCATAAGTCCAACAAACCCGGATAGACATGCAACAGGATGTTCTTTGCAAAAATTAATTTTGTCCATAAAAATTGCTTGCAAACTGGCACTATCTGAAATACCAAAAAAAAGTTGTAACCGTTCGAATGGCATATCATAGATATGTGTATAATGAAGCGCAAGAATAGCAATCAATGATACAATCGTAACGATAAAAGCGATCTTACCAAAATTTTTAAGCAAGAAGCCTGCTACAAATCCAAAGAGTCCAAAAATTACTAAATCAACTGCCCATGGCTCTTGTCCACTAAAACGTTCCCTTATACTATCAATCCAAGAAGATGTTGCTGCTTGCGCTGCTAATGGTGTGTCAGCAGAAAGAGTTGGTGATCCATTTTGTATATCCATAATAATGCTCCTTCAAAAATTATACATAATAGTGCCTTTGCATTGTATACCAAAAAGGTAAATTGTTGCAACAAAAAAGACGTCGCGGTTAACGACGTCTTTTTTTGTTAAAAGTTTAGATTCTAATTTAGGCAGCTACCATCTCTTTTAAAGCTTTACCTGGCTTAAATTTAGCAACTTTTTTAGCCGCGATCGTCATTTTTTTGCCTGTTGCTGGATTTACACCCATCCTGCTTTTACGTTTCATAACCGAAAAAGTACCGAACCCGGTAAGAACGACCGATTTACCACCTTTAAGACTTTGACCAACAGATTTAATCATCGCTTCCAAAGCTCTTTTACATTCACTTTTTTGCATTTTGGTCATTTTGGCCATTTGTTCAATAAGTTTTGCTTTATTCATACACTTTTTTCCTTAAATTTTTATCTGTCTCTTTTACACTCATAACTTCGCGAAAAGAACTAACACTATTGTGTATAGTTAAAAAAACAAAAAAAATTGTCAAGCTTTTCAATTTTAATTAACTATGTAGAAAATGAAAGATGCGCATGATCGTTGTTTTAGAAGATTGAGCATGAAGAAAATGCTCTACATGGTGCCGGGGGCCGGACTCGAACCGGCACAAGGAATCCCTCGAAGGATTTTAAGTCCTTTGCGTCTACCATTTCGCCACCCCGGCAGCACATTATAAGTGTATAATGGCTAAAATATAAATCAAGTCTCAAGATACGCATTGCTTTCTTAAAGCCCTGCGAAAGTATGGAGGCGGCACCCGGATTCGAACCGGGGGTCAAGGATTTGCAGTCCCATGCCTTACCGCTTGGCTATGCCGCCTTTTAAAATTTCTTAAGCTACGGTTGCTTTCTGCATCAACTGATTAAGTGCAGACGCAGTGATCGTATCAACTGTACCTTCATGCTCTTGCAAAGGTTCACTTTCGCCCTTGAGGTAATCTTCAACAGCCGGACCTTCAACTTGATAGTTCGCATCATGCTGGCTTAAGTGGTACCATTCTGCCATGCCACCTTCATAAGCAAAAACATGCTTGAACCCAGCTTTTTTAAGATTCTTAGCAGCGTAACTACTTGCTGTACACTGATAATTAGAACAATAAACGACTACTGTCGCATCTTTGTTCCATTGCTCAGCCTGCGTATCAAGATCATCAAGATCAACATGTATTGAACCCTTTATGTGAGCATCATCATAAAGATCTTTTGAAAGTACATTGACAACATAGAGCATTGATTCGTTGGCTTTCGTCGATTCACTTTTCCAAAAGCAACCGGGCAGAAGCATCATCGATGTAATGATAATACCAAATAATTTTTTATACGTACTTTGTTTCATAAGTTCCTTCATGGGTATTAATTTACCAGATTTTTTTTTAACTTCAACACAAATCTATCGGATCCACTGGAAGCAACGGTCCCAACGAATTTTGCTAAAAAATGAAAGTGGATTTTTCAAGAGAGAAAAAATCATCCAGCTATTTTCAGAATCATCCCATGATAAAAATCTAAAGATAACACGACCATGTATAAGTTTTCCGTCAACAGGGCCTATTGCACGGGAATCTGAACTTCCTAAACGATTATCGCCCATACACCAATATTCATTATCTTTTAGATAGACATCATACACATCCTGGCTACGGCCCAGCGGGGTTCCTGCTTTGCGTAGAAAAATTTCCCCATCAAGCTGCTCTAACTTATCTAAAGAGGTTTTATAAAAAGGCTGATCTTCTGGTGATTTTGTTGTATCATAGCTGATAAGTTGCGTATTGGCATAATCCTCTATTTTATAGGGGTTAAAATCTGCCCACGTGCCGATTTTAACTTGATGACCTAAAGGATATCTATTTACATAAGGCTCATCGAGTTTTTCTCCATTAAGGTAGACAACCGTTTTACCATCTTCGATACGGCCTTGAATATGATCTCCAGGAATCGCAATAACTCTTTTGGTCCAATTTTGAGGGCCCCAAAAAATTCCTAATACATAACGCTGCATAAAATTGATAAAAGTATTTTCAGAATATTCATACGTTGGTTGATTAAAAGCGATAACTTCACCGCGCTTGATCGGCGTAAACCAGACTGTCAATTTGTCTGAAAGTAAACTTTCACCTACCAATAATGTCGTCTCCATTGATCCAGATGGCACTTGATAAAGACCAAATATAAAAGTACGAATAAGAAAAATAACGATTAATGCCTGCATAATACTGAGTGTTTCATCGATATAATAATGCATCCATTTGGGAAAATAGCTGTGTAAAAATTTCATAACTAGAAAATCCTTTAGGTTAAAAAATAAAATGGGTTTACCCGTTTACCATAAATCATAATTTCAAAATGTAAATGTGCGCCATTTTTTCCACGCACATTGCCTGTGGCGCCAACTTTTCCTAGTATATCACCTTGGCAAAGTTCATCACCTACTGTCACTAACACTTTAGAAAGGTGTGCATACCGGGTTGCAAATTTTTTATTATGGGCGATTACCACAACGTTGCCGTACCCACCTGCATATCCAGCTTGAACCACTTGCCCTTTGGCCGCTGCAGCAACGGGCGTGCCTTTAGGCGCTGCAAGATCGATGCCACGATGAAACTCCCAGGTCCCATTTGGATGTTTACGGGGGCCAAAGCCATAACTGATCCAAAATAATTTTTTTTCTATAGGCCAACAGAATTCCATTTCGCGAACAATATCTTGAAGATCGGAACGGAACTCTTGCGTAAGTGTCAACTGGCGCTGCGAACGCTTTCCTATGCCACGTTTTGATTTTTTTTTAGCAGTCGACGACCGCACCTGATTTGGTAACGACATACTTGTACGTTTATACATCGACGTCACCGCATCTTCAAGCTTATGCTCTTTACCAAACCGAGCAGCAACATCATGAAGATAGGCAGCATCACGGTTTACTAATAAAAATGGCGACTCATCAACTGAGTTATTCATTTTTTTTTTTTCTACGTTTTCATTATCATCTTTTTCAACCTCCTGATTCTCTTCTTGTAAAATCATGCGTTTGAAAAGCAAGAGATAATTGTCATACTCTTGTTTGAGTTGCGTTAATTCGTCTAATTCTTTCACAAAAAAACGGTATTCCATAACCAAGAGCGCCGTAAGCATAAGCATAACACTACATATAATCGCTAAAAATATCGCTATATAGTGCGATTTAAAAAAACTACCCAAAGTTTACTACCTCGTTACGTAACATAGTTTATTTTTAATAAGGGGTATTCTACTATACTACGTCACAATTATCAAACCACGCCACCACACGATTACAAAAATCTTGATCAGTCTCTTCATCTTTTATAATCAATGGTAGACCTACGATAGCAGTGACTTTATGGCTATAAAAGAAAAAAGTTTGAGGCGGATATGCAGCTCCCATACCTTTAATGCAGACAGGGATCACCGGCACACCAGCTTTGCGTGCCAACATAACAAAGCCGCACTGAAATAGATGAATTTTGCCATCATTAAAACGGCCCCCCTCAGGGAAAATTATAGCGTTACAATGCTGCTCCTTCATAAGCGAAATGGCTTTGAGTAACATACGGGCATCATGTCGTGCATCATATTGACGAATCCCCAACCCAAGCCGCGTAAAATACCACGATAAAAATGGAACATACGAAAAATGGTCCCAGTAAAACCAAAAGTGTGGGTGAAGCCGTTGCAAATATCCTAAAATAGCAACATCACCGGCAGATTGGTGATTTGCTACATAAATTGCGGGAAAAGGTAATGAGCCATCTGGCATAATTATTTTAAAAGAAATCAGCGAAGCGTAGATAAACCCACGAAAAAGTATTGCTAACAAAAAATAGATCAGCCTATTTTTTTGTCTATATTTTTCTGGCGTTGCAACTAATAAAAACAGTAAAGGTATTCCAAAAAAAAGCATCAAAAAGGCAAATAAAATATACGAGACAAGAGCGCGAAGAAATAAAAAAAAATTATTCAACATAATAGACCTCGTAATTCTCATGAAGAACATGTACATAATGGAGCGTAACTAATGCGCCGACTAAGGGGTATACGACCCACACATTAACTAGGTATATAACCGAATATATAAAAAAATAGTGCCAGAGACAAAGTACCATGCTCGCCAGTATGAAAAACGGCAATCCATAAAAAATTATTGCACCTGCGGCGCGCATAGTTTTAAATAATCTATCGGGAATAGTTCCATTTTGGTCATACATGCACACAGCTACACAAGCGGCTAGTAGTAGACTACATGGTTTTAAAAATAGCGGTAAAAAATTTACAACACCTGTAAGAAAAAGAAGCATAGACAAGAGCGGAACCAGCTGCTCAAGCTCAAAAAAGCGGCGCACATAGGTAAAATCTTTATTCCCAACGCTTGGCCGCACAAGATAGATAAGTAAAAAGAACCAAAAAAATTCCATATAAGGCTGATAGAAAAAACTCACTATACCAGGCACAACAAAAGCACTTGTTGTAATCAATGCATAATAAAAACGGCGCACATGGAGATATATAAGTAACCATATCACCTTGGGCGAACCATAAAAGGGGCTCGCTAATGACTGCCTCCAAAGTAAATAAATCTTTTCACCAACCATAGCATGAACCTCCCGTTCGATTCTCGCCTATATGTCCTGCGTGCGACGCGTTACAAAATGGTATCATACTGCTTTGCACATACGCAAGTATGGGGGACTCAATGGTTCACGATCCAGCAGACACTTGTGAAATCGTTGCGCCTGATGTCCCGGCTCCCGGTATGTTTGAAGGAAGGTTTGAAGTTCCCATTGCAGGCTTTGCTAATCTATTAGCTTCATAGCTTGTCTGTGGTTGACCTGGTGGCGTAACTGATGAAGCGATATCGCGAGCCTGATACGTGGATCGCCCTGCGCCTGAAAGATTTTCTAATGTATTGACAAACTGCATCGGACATAAATCAAGATCATTATACATAAGTGAAAAAGCTCCCCCTTCTCCTTGCGAATAACATTCTGTTATTTCAATAACTTGAGAGCAATCCACCTGCGTTTCACACGATATCGCCCCCAAGCTTCCGGGAGTAAAACATTCCTTTATCCGGACAGGGTCATTTGGCAGACAACTCGTATTTGTTTCTGGCTTACATTTGTAACAGGCAATACGCGAGCCCTTACCAAACATCAATGAACGCATGGGAAATGTACTGCCCAAATAAAAATCGCTCGTCGGTTTTGCTTGATTCACGATCTTAATATAGCCATTCCACCCTTTTGAAGATCCAGCTGTAACCCGTGAAATTTGAGAAACGGTGAACCAACCACATCGATCGCTTGTGGGCAAAAATTCAAAAAGCTCTGGACCTCCGACACCATCCCGTACCTTCCTCCAACAGGAGCCCTCGCCTCGGTTTGGCATAACCGCTTCTTGCCCACATAGATCAAAAAAATTTCCAATAATTGACAAACTTATCACGCTTAACCATACTCTCTTCATAGGTAGACCCTTCGCCTTTACTTTTAGTATTTTATTACTTAATATCTTACCCTAATGATTTGATTTATTTCAATATATATTTGACTTTCTGTAATTTAATTTTTTATAATGAGGTAAAATTACATAAATGAGGTGAAAAAATAGAAAAATTATGAAAAAATTGCTTATTGTAGAATCGCCGGCCAAGATAAAAACCATTTCAAAATTTTTGGGAAAAGATTTTACCATTCTTTCGACGCTTGGGCACATTAAGGACCTGCCGCAAAAGGAATTGGGTATAGAGATAAAGCCTTCTGCAAAAGGGGATGGTACGATAGATATTACCTATACGGTGCTTGATAAAAAAGAAAAAACAATAGCGGACATTTGTAAGGCCGCACGCACAGCTGATGAGATATATTTAGCGCCTGATCCTGACCGCGAAGGGGAGATAATAGCTTGGCATACGGCACAAGAAATAGAAAAAGTCGTTAAAGATACGAGCAAAATACATCGTATTAGTTTTAACGAAATTACCAAACCGGCCATTGAAAATGCGCTTAAGCACCCAAGTGTCATAGATGAAAATAAAGTAGGAGCACAACAGGCTCGCAGAATTCTTGACCGGCTTGTTGGGTACGAAGTCTCTCCCGTCTTATGGCGCAAGATGAGTAAAGGGCTTTCTGCCGGACGTGTACAATCAGTCGCGCTTAAACTTATCTGTGACAGAGAGACGACCATTAGAAACTTTAAAGAAGGAGGAACCCATGAAGAAACTACGTGCGGCGGTTTGTTGCACCCTGGGCGTCACCGTAATGGCGGTAGCA
>JAJZMR010000052.1 GCA_021847535.1 bacterium | reverse complement strand
TATGCTCCAATGGCTATCTAAATAAGTAATGATATCAGCATAGCTGCGCTGTTTGGGCGATATACCCTCTTGACGACGGGCTGTAGTCGCATTTTCCATAAAATTATCCTTTAGATTTATTGATAAGAATTTATTCAATTATTTACTAATGTACATACTATAATTAAATATGTCAAAATATTCAATTTAAGGGGTGGCTAGCATTAAAAAAGTTTTCATTTGGAAATTATTTAAAGAAAAAGGATATACTATTGACCTTTTGGTGGTTTTATGAAGTATGCTCGATTGAGTAGAAAATATATAAAATATGGTCCATGCTGGGAGTTTTGTATGGTTCGTCAAGGATTTAGTTTGATTGAGGTGATGGTCGTACTGGCGATTATCGCATTTTTTGCCGTTTTGGCGCTGCCAAACTTTATGACATTGTTGGCAAAAGCAAAACGGGCTGAAGCGTATATTCAGTTACGAGCGCTTTATATGCTTGAAAAGGCCTATTTTGCAGAACAAGGCAGTTATTGTAGTCAGCTTCAAGGGAGCAAAAGTCTTAATTGGAAGCCTGAAGGAAAGGTAAATTATACGTATGGATTTCCTCAATCTGCCATTGTCGGCGCACTTGGGGCTCCGGCGACAGCACTTAAAGGCGCATCTGCCAGTGGCCAAGGTTTTGTTATCGCGGCTGCGGCAGATATTGATAATGACGGAGATATCGATTTATTAACCATTAATGAAAAAGGAGAAATTGCATTGGTGCATGATGACCTGCAATCATAAAAGCTGCATAGATCATTCCCGCGATGGCCAAAAAAGAACCGAATGGTAAGGGCGTCTGAGCCGTCGTTTTTTTCAATGCAAGCAAGACCACCGCACAAATCGTTCCCAGCGTTGAGCCGAGCGTAATCGTAGATACACCACCCACAGGGCCTAAAAATGAGCCTATCATGGCAAGAAGTTCAAGGTCACCTTGCCCAATACCCTCTTGATGGCGCACCAGTCGGTAGACTGTTTTAAAGAGCCATAAAAATCCATAACCGACCACTATGCCCCAAAGTGCCTGATCAAGAAAAACGGGCGTTAGGCCAAAATAGGCCCCCCATAAAAAAACAGGGATAAGGAAAATGGTTACCGTACGGTAAATTAACAAATAATAGTAATCGGTAAAAGCTGTTATTACCAAAGCGCCAAAAAAAAGAGGCATCAAAAGGTGTGATGCCATATTCAGTCAGCCGTTTTGGGTTCTGTTGCCAACGAATCGATTAATCGCTCAATACGCTCAGTTTTTTCAAATTGCTCATCAAAGCGAAAAGCCAATTCACAGGTATAACGACCATTAATTTCATGCGCAAGCGCTTTACGCATAGAGGGCTTATAGAGGGCAATTTTTGAGACAATACTTTTAAATGCCTCCTTACCCTCTGCCATATAAAAAAAGACGGTACAGAGCGTTTTGCTCGGAGAAAGTTGCACCCGCGTTACATATGCTTTTTGCAAATCGACATCGTCACGAGAAGCTTGATGATACAACTGGCTGATGGTTCGCAAAAGAAGAGACTCTTTTTGTGAACGCTTAATAGCTGATGCAGAGCGATTGATCATCTTAGATATTTTTAAAAGTAGATATGCGAAGCATATTTTGTTTAACCGCACGCATCATACGTTTGCGACGTTTTTGCGTTTGGGGTTCGTGGTAAACTATACGTTTCATATCGCGAACAACGCCTTCACGTTCAATTTTCTTTTTAAGTTGTCGGATAGCGCGCTCAATATTATCGTTGACTGAAATACTAATATTAAATCTTTTTGTCATATGCTCACAAAATAAATCTTTTGGGGTTGATAAATACACATTAGATTTTAAGCTAAAATCGAGAAAATGTCTAGGCCCGGATAGGGAGATTATCTTCTACCGCGCATCTTCTGGCTGCAAGATGCCGCCTGAAATGATCACAGTCATCGCTTCTTGGCGGGTGATATTGAGAATTTTACAATTTTTTTCAGGGACAACCAGATAAAATCCTGTTGTTGGGTTGGGTGTTGTCGGTACAAAAACTGAAACATATTTTTCATCACGCGATGGGCTCATATCTTCACGAATATAATTAGTTAAAAAGCCGAGCGCATAGGTTCCCGTCGCGCCAAATGGCACATGTACCACATATTTAAATGTTATCTGATCATTGGGATTAAGGGCGTTTACGAGCTGTTTTATCCCAAAATAAACCTGCCGCAGAAGGGGGATTTTGTTAAGTATGGAATTTTCGATGGTATCGACAACATGCGTTACAATAAATAATTGCATAATAATGCCGACGCAGAAAATAACAATAATTACTAAAATAATTTCTGAGTGGGGAATCATTTGTAACGATTTTGGTTCAAGTTGATAAACGGGGTGGAGCCATGTTTTTATCAAGTTAAACAAAAAATTGATAAGTGCGACGGTGAGCGTAAGTGGTAGTAAGGTAAAAAGTCCTTTGAGAAAGAGTGAATTAATCGTTTGGAATATTTTCTTTAATTTTTTTTGCATAGTCATGAAAGCTCTCTTTGTAATAATAATGCAAGATCTTGTGCAATGGTGTGTGCTTGTGCCAGTAGATCCGATTCTACCATAATACGTAACATATTTTTTTCTGTTCCTGAATAGCGTACTGAAATTCTTCCTGACGGGATAAGCTGCTGCGCATACTCAATCAGCTGTAGGTAAGGATTTTCAGAAAGATTACACATTTTTTTTACTGGTATGGTTAATAATACCTGCGGAAAGGGTACAAAGGTGTTAAAGTTTGTGTTGTTTGTCAAAAGGGCCGCTTCAATACTTTTAAGTGCAACTAAAATACCGTCTCCTGTGTGCGTATGATTTTTTAATATAATATGCCCCGATTGCTCGCCTCCTAAAAAAGCTTGGTATTCTTCTAACCCTTGGGCAACATATTTATCCCCGACGGGTGTTCTGACCAATTTTTTCCCTGCTTGTGCAAGCCACGCTCCCAGACCAACATTGGTCATTGTCGTTCCGACAATAATCCTTTCTTTACTATAATCAGGATGTGTACTTAAGAGCGCAAGAAAATCATCGCCATTTTTAAGTTCGCCCATACGATTAACGGCAAGAACGCGGTCCCCATCGCCGTCAAATGCAAAGCCAAAATCAGCCTGTTGTTCAAGTACCGCCGTGCGTAATTTTTCAGGATATAAGGAGCCACATGCGTCATTAATGTTAAACCCATTTGGTTGATTGTGCAAGGTTATAACCTGTGCCCCACAGTTTTGAAATAGTGCTGGCGCAACGGCGCTTGTTGCTCCATGAGCACAATCAAGCACAATTTTTAAACCCTGTAAAAAATTTGGTTGAAAAAATGAGGCAATAATTGCGCGGTATTCGTCGGTACCATGCAGCATATATTCGTTGCCAAAATTGATATAATCGACACTCTGTTGAAGGTCGTCTAAATGGCTGGCGATCATTTTTTCTGCCGCTGCATCAAGCTTGCCTGTTCGATCGATGATTTTGATGCCATTATCGTACCATGGGTTATGCGAGGCTGAAATTATCAGAGCACAATCATAGCCCTTTTTTTTAATTAAAAAATCTGCAGCCGGCGTAGGCAGAACGCCAGCATCGTCTATATCAATTGTTTGCGAAAGAAAGACCATTTTAAAAAGTGATTTTATATACCCGGATGAGTTGCGTGTATCATGCAGGATAAGAATTCGTGGTCTGGTTGCTGATTGAGCACTTCTTTTTTTTAACCATGCGCTGATGGCGTGCGCAAGATTACATAATTGTTGCTGGGTAAAAAGAGCGCTTCCCAGTCGACCGCGGATGCCATCCGTTCCAAAAACAGTTTTTCCCGAGCTTATATTCATGGTATTTTTATGATTGCATTAAGGTGCTATAATTTCTACTGGTGTATAGTTTACCAGCTTGATCGCCGTAGGCAATAAAAGGTTGTTCTGTTTGAGAAGAAAATAATTTTTCCCCGGTTTAATCGATGCGCCATTCAAATGTATGGCGCCTGTTTTTTTGCAAGAATAAAGAAGTTTGCGCGTGCCTTGTAAGGTAACGGTTATCTGTTCTGGGGCTTGAAGCGATAGATCAGGTGAAAGATTATCAAAATAAAGAGGGAGCGGCCAGGTGACCGTAATAACCTGAAATTGCATGAGTAGGTACCAGGTGAAGAAGCCCATAATGATTGATGCGTTAATACGGAAAAGTCGTGTCATTATAAGTGGTGTCATGAGTCGTTGAAACATGAGGATCCTTCAGATTTTTTAAAGTAATAAGATGGAGTTCATGGAGCATATTTAATGCGTGATGTGCCGTGACTCGCTCGATGATTTTCGATCCATGGATAATAGTAAAACTTCGCGTAACAGGGCATAAGTGGAGCGCGATGCAATCGCATGCTGCGGTCAGTCTCATGGTATCCTGCCAAGAATGATTTTTCCAGCGTGCAGCAAGAGATACGATAGTTCCTCGATGTGTTATCCATAAAAAATGGTCCTGCGGCAGTACAAATGAATCATACAAGAGCGCTAAGGTATTTTTTTTAAGGTCTGCTTGCACATATGTATCTGTTGTTATGAGCGTATGGAGCTTGTCGCCATATTCAATAATAACAGATAAGTCCTTTTGTTCATGCAACCGGATCAGGGAAAATTTTATAAGTTCATCGATCCAATGGCTCGATGCATTGGTGAGCATGAGTGGATCAACGGTACGTGGAACGACGAACATTTTTTGTAGTCTGGGTTCATATAATATAATAAAAAGCATACCGACAACAGGGAAAAGTGACCCGAGTAAAAAAAAGATTGCGTATAACGATGCACCGTAGCTGATCATAAGAGCAGCATGGTACCCATACCAGTAATAAAGCAATTTTTTATCATGTTGGTTGCACAGGGCAGTTGTGACAAAAAAATAGCCTGCGCACAAAAGTGTTATTTCAAAAAGATCGCGTACATGATCACTTAAGGAGGTAAAAAAAGAAATATTCATCATAATATCCCCCATGAGGCAAGATCTTTTCTGAGCTGTTTAAAATCATGATTTTTGATCTGTAGCGCGATAAGGCCATACGATCTGGCTGCATCAATATTTTCTTTTTGATCGTCAATAAATATACATTTTTCTGGCGTTACGCCAAAGCGCTTGAGGCATTCTTCAAAAATGACCTGCTGTGGTTTGATAATGTTGAGCATTCCCGATATGGTGATGTCATCCATATTAAAATAGCGTGATAACTCTTGGCCTGCAGGGCTGGCTTTAAATTGGTCATATGAAACACCATCCCAATTGGAAAGAATTGTTTGTCGGTGAAGCCCGCTGAGTGCGATTTCTTTGACAATTTCTAATGCTTCTTTAAGTACGCGTGTATTTTTAATGAGAACATCGGGATTAAATATTGCAGCCACGGCATTTTTTATGATGCGGTATTCAAGTTCATTTTTAAAAAAGTTCTGTGCAGATAATTCCTTCATTTTTCGATGAATTTTTTTTACCAATTTTTTCGGCTCCAGAATGATACCTGCGAGCCAATCGCACATCACTTTGGGTAATTGCCGATGACTCGCGGTATGGTAACTTCTGTCATGGAGTGGGCCCTCCTGAATGCCTCCATATGCTTCAAGGACATCAAAAATACGATTTTGTAGGTGATTACGATCTTTGGCATGAAAAAGTTGGTATAACACGCAATCGGCGATGCCTATTTGTGCAACCATGCCAGGGATGGTAACGTATATTAACGTGTCGCCCAAGTCCCATATAATCAGGTAAGGGTCTGTAGTCGATATGCTTACTATACTGCTGTGTATAAAAAATAAGATGCTGAGAATTCTAATTTTTTTCATCATATTATTAAGCTCCCTTTGTCCCCTTATTGAGAGCGTAATGAATTATACAAAAAAAAATCAAGAATGAATCAGTAGAGATTATGGCTTAAGAATCGATCGATTCTTAAATTCCTTTTCTATCGAGACTTCATTGCCCGTAAAAAGGAAAGAAGTAATACCACATTCTTGTGCTGCAAGGATATTGCAGGGGTTATCATCGACAAAAATATATTGGGCTGGATTATCACCATATTTTTCAAAAATTGCCTGATAAAAATATCTGCTCGGTTTGTTATGTTTTATGTAGCCTGACACAATCATATCATCTGCGTGGATATGTTTTTGCAACTCTTGGCCTACGGCAGATGCCAAAAAAAGCGGGTACGAATGTTGGTCCCAATTGGTAACCGCAACAACCTTGTGCGCCTTTTTGTCAATACGCTCAAGCAGCGCTATCATAGGCCAGATAGCTTGTTGATATTTTACCAGCTTTTCAGGGGAAAACATTGCTTGAATAGCATTATATATGACGCGATATTCAACCTCAGAGTTGAAAAAGCCTTGCATATGAAGGCCATCGACTTGTGTAAGAATCCATTGACGTGTACTATGAGCATCATCAAAGGCGCCTGCCATCCAGTCGCAATAAATTTTGGGTAAGAGCACGCCCTTTTCATGCATGACATCGCTCTGGCTCCCCCCAAGCCTTTCCAATGTTTCAAACATCCGCTTTTGGGGATTAAAATTACCGCCATTGATCAACCCATTTAACACAAGGTCCATAAGCCCTATTTCATAGTAAGCATACGCGAGCTTATTGACATCAACAAGTGTTCTGCCAAGATCAAAGAGGATAATGTAAGCATTCAACTGGTTCATCACTATACTTATAAAAAAAAGAAAATTTCGTATTCTTGCGTTCATGAGTATAGCCTATTTTTTTATTTAACAAGCAAGTTTAATTCTTTGAGTTGTTTTTTAATCGTGCTATGGTCCCCATGGTTATGAGCGAGTGTTTTCATGCCAAGGCTTTTTGCCGCATGGATAACTGCAGGATCTGAGTTGATCACCAGACATTCTTCAGGTTTAAGATTAAGTTGATTTATGACATAGTTGAAGAATGCCGGATCTTGTAATATGATTCCTTCGGGGAATTTGCTCAAGAGCATACCAGATACATAAACATGGCCTTTGAAGTAGGGCAAAACTTTTGTGCCTACTGCAGACTTTTTAAGTTCATGGTAAGAACCGGGATCATAATTTGATGCTAATACCTGCATCACGCCAGGCTTCATTTTTTTTATCAGCTTGAATGCATCATCAATAAGGTAGGTCACATGCAGAAATTCTGCCGGAGTAAAGAGCATTTTAACAATTTTTTGTATGAAAGAATCTTTTTTAAACGTTTCGAGCGCCGCTTTACGGACAGCATCAGATGTTTTTTGGCCTGTAAGCCATTCACGCATGATATTGGGCAAGGGCTTGTTTGTTTTTGGGTCATTTGCCTTATATATTTGAGTTTGAGCACCAAATTTTTCTATAAGCGTGCCCAAAAAAGTATCTTCTATTTCGCTTGTTCTACCTGCATTAAAAAGGCTGCTAAAAAAACCAAAATTTTTCAAAATAGCCCATCTATCCCGATCGAATATATCCGGGTCGCTCCAAAAAACGGCTTTGATTTCATGAGTGCCCGTATGTGTATGAGAGACAAACGAGCTCAGACAAAAGATAATGAAAAAGAGGTTTTTAAACGAACAGTTCATATCTATAGCTTCCTTAAGTTCAATAATAAATTTTAATTTACAACTATCACTTATACTATATGAGATATTTTTTTTTGCAACGTGCCCCACTTTTGACCGACAGGATCGATTTAATCAAGCATTTTAAAATGTTATTTAATTTTTTTTCTGAAATAAATGGTTAAAAAAGTGTGTAAAAGGGTTGTCTGGTTGATTATATTTTTTCAAAATTTCTTGAGGAATGCTGTGCAAACCTTTCAATTTTTCTGATTCCTGCGTGATCTTAGATAAAATGTTGGCAAATTCATGTTTCTTCGCGTCTGGCAGGTAACTTTCAAATAGGACGAGCTGATCTTTATTTTTTTCAAGGCCAGTAATAACCTGAGCATTGGTATTTTCGACTACGTTAAACCATTCTTTCAAAAGATCTTGCAGTTGCGTTTTGGCCTGCTCGAGCTGTTGATCAACCTCTTGATTGAGATGTTTTTCAAATTGTTGCTGATGGTCAACAAGCAATTTTTCAAAAGAAACGCTATGCTCTTTTTGCGTTTTTTCAAATTCCTTAAGCTCTTTGTTAAGTTCTTCCACTTTCTTTTCATAAGGCGTCTCTAAGCTCATTTTGATCCATCGCCACACCTTATTAACACTATAGACTGTTATTCCGGATGCGGCGGCAATCACACCCAACTTGACGGCTTCGGGCATCAGGGCAAGCAGGAGCAG
>JAJZMR010000024.1:432-8494 GCA_021847535.1 bacterium | reverse complement strand
GGTTTTGGATGGGCTAAAGGGCTGGGTCTAAAGAGCCTAGTCGAAACTTACATGTCTTTATGAAAAAAAATGTTAGAAGAAACCGCCGTATACGATGAGTACGTGCGGTGGTGTCAGAGGGGAGCGAAACTCCCCTACTCGATTTTTTAAGCGACGCTTATCAATTCGACATCAAAAATTAATGCGCTATCAGGTGGAATAATCGCTCCTGCGCCGCGTGTGCCATACCCTAAGTTTGCAGGGATGAAAAGACGACGTTTTTCACCAATCTTCATGCCAGCAACGCCTTCATCCCACCCCTTGATGACTTGTCCAATGCCAAGCTTAAAGGTAAAAGGTTTATTGCGATCAACGCTGCTATCAAATTTTTTGTCGGCTGCATCATTTTTATTGAGCCAGCCTGTGTAATGAACTGTTACCGTCGTTCCAGATTGAGCAACTGTTGCATTGTCTGAGGATTGTATAATTTGATAGCGCAGCCCTGAAGGGAGGGTAATTATTGATGATTCCATAGATCCATTTTTCATAGTTTCTTGTTGTTTTATCTTATTTGTTTTATAGGCATATACTAAAACGCCTGTACATGCGGCAAGCGCGACAATAGTTATTTTTTTCATAAGCTCCTTTTGTATCATAAAATTTTTCACCAGTTTACAATAAATGACCCACATTGGCTACCCAAATAGGCACATATAATAATTATGGGCAATTCGCCTATCAAGGTTGCGATAATAAATTTTTTTATGCTGATCTGAGTAAGCCCTGCGCCTACATTAACAATAAAAAAGGGAACAACAGGAATTGTTCGCACAGCTACAAGATAGTAAAAACCATACTTGCTGAACGCTCTATTAAATTTTTTTAGTGGCGTATGATATTTTTTTTGAAGATGTACTCCAAACATTTTTCTTATGGCTGAAAATGTAGCAATACTGCTGCACATTGTTGCAATAAGTGCATAAATACTACCGGCAAAGGGCCCAAAAAGAAAGCCACCAATTGCGACTAAAGCAAGTGTTATGGGTAACGCCGAAAGAGTCGACAGAAAAAAAAATGTTATATAAAAAAATGCAGTTAAAAAAGGGTAATTTTTAATTAAGGTCTGTAAAAATTCCTGATGTTCACGTATAATTTTCATATTGATATAGGCTTTCAGGTTACCTATATACCATATGCTCAGAATGACTATGAAAAAAAGACACAAAAAGATAAGATTGCGGTAAACTTGTTTCATAAGAAACTATATTACTCCAAATTTAAAGAAAATATATACCCATGAATTTTTTTTTACTATTGATAATGAATGCGCTATTTGCTGCTACATTCCCTTTAGGTAAATATGCCTTGCTGTATGCAGGGCCTGTATTTTTGACGGCTGTGCGTATGCTTATGGGAGGTATAATGTTATCTTGGTACTCTTTTTATTATAAAAAGGAGCGCTTCACGCTTTCATGCAGCGATGCATTTCTTTTTATAAAGACGTCGATTTTTTATGTTGTTCTTGCCTTTATCCCTGAATTTTGGGCATTAAAATACCTCAGCTCGATCAAGACGAATCTTCTGTGGTCCATACAGCCTCTGTTTGCTGCGCTCTTAGGGTTTTTATTTTTTTCTGAAAAACTTACTCTGAAAAAAATTGCAGCTCTAGTTATTGGTTTTGCAGGGATGCTTCCAATTATTTTTACCTGTGATACAGGCAATATGGGTTTTGCTCAGCTTTGTTCGGTGTCATATCCAGAAATGTCCCTGTTTCTCGCCGTTTTTTCAACCATTTATGGGTGGTTTCTTATTAAGCAGCTTCTTGCAAAAAATTACAGTTTAAGTTCGATCAATGGCATCACTATGTCATTGGGCGGGTTTATCTGTTTGTTAATAAGTTTTGCTGAACAAGTAGGGTCTCATGAGCCGCTCTACACAAATTTTCCTGCAGCGCTTGGCTATAGTTTTTTACTCGTACTTGCTTCTAACATTATCGGTTACGGCCTTTACGGCTATTTTTTGGGCCATTACTCGATCACCTTTCTTTCATTTAGCGGTTTTACCTGCCCATTATTTGGCTTTTTGTTCAGCTATTTACTAGGAGAGCCAATTTATCCAGCTTATATTTACGGCTGCGCACTTATATTGGTTGGATTATTTATTTTTTATCAAGAAGAATAACGTTAATAAGGACATTGCCCTTCCAATGGTGGGGATAAGGTGAGAAGGAAAAAATTTTGCCACTAAAACTTTGACAAGCAATGGAGGAGAGAGTGGGATTCGAACCCACGATCCCGATCACTCGGAATAACGGTTTTCAAGACCGCCGCTTTCGACCGCTCAGCCATCTCTCCAAAACAATTTCAATGGTGCTGTAAAGTATATTTATTGTAAAGTTTTCTGCATAAAAAGCAAGCAGGTTGACTATTTTTAGATGCTTAAGGTAACTTTTTCAGCAGTCTTGGGGGCGATATAGGCCAGCCAGCAGATGCCTGCAAAACCCATGGCGAACCCCATGTTTTGGTAACTTGTTTTTCGAGCGTATGGCTCTCCCAGACCTGCAAGTCGTTGAATTTCTTCCTCACAATTAATCAATTCAGGTTTGGCATTGTAAAGGGGACGAAAGCTCTTTTTACAACTTTGCAAAATTTTCAAGAGACTTATTCAGGTACTTTATGGCAAGCATGCCGGTAATAATAGAAAAAGTTCCTGATATGATTTCTCGCCAAAAGATATCAGGCATTTTACTTATCATTTGGTTTATACCCCAAAAAATTTTTTCTTGTTTGGTGAGTATCGTTGGATAGGGCAAATTTGCAAGGGCTGCTAAATAGCGCATATACTCAATTTTTGCCTCATAATAATGATGCCCACAATCAAGGAGCGTTTGGCCGGCGCTGTAAATCGCAGTTGTCAACAAGACATAACCAAGTGCCGCGTGAAGCGAGTCAGATATTATATGACCAAAAGATGTAGATTTATGGCTTTCGTAATGGGCCGAACTGTTCAACGAACATAACATGGCAGAGAGAAATAATAATCTTTTCATAGCAAAAAAACTCATTTAAAAATTAGGAAATTTGTTTATATAAGTTATATATTACCAGTATTTTTATATTTGTCAAATCTTTGGAAAAACAAAAGACTTATATGTAGAGGGCTCATTTCAGCGTGAAATTTCGAGCTGAGGAGCAAGACGAATAAGATTTACAGATGAATATTCCCGGCACATGTTATAAAGAAAATCTTGTTGCGAAGGAATGGTGAAAATAAGATTTACTTTAAGTGAAAAAAGCAGTGATGTAAGCTTTTTTATGCGACTATCATCAAAATCAGTAAGAAAATCGTCGACAAGGAAAAAGATCTTCTCGTGCGCATCATGATTTTTATCAGATAAATTGAGTAAAAGTTGAGTCTGGGCTATTTTCAGAAGCATAAGCGCAAGTTTCTGCTGACCACGAGAGGCGAATGACCTAGAATTGCGGTCGCTCATGATAAAGTCAAAATCATCAAGATGGCTTCCATAAAGGGTTCGCCCAGACCTTAACTCGTCTGCGCGCAATAAGGAAAAATCTTCTGGGCGCGAAAGAACCCTTTTTTGCCGATACTCTAGTCGTAAAAAGGGCTCCGCTCCATAAAGAAGCATAACATCATGAAGAGCATTATTAAGAAGAGTTAAATAATTTTTCCTGATGGCAACAATGGAAGCGGTGGTCTGGACAAGTTTGTCTGTCCAAAGGCTGTAGCTGTCATCATGTAAAAAATTCGCCTGAAAAAGATGATTTCGTTGTTCAACGCACTTGCGAGCCGTCCTTATAAGGTTGAAATACTCTGGCTCTTGCACGGTCAAAGCTTGATCGATAAAAGCTCTGCGCGTTTCTGGGTACCCGGTAACGAAGGTAAGGTCATCTTCCATGAAAGTAACTGTTCTATAGCAGTCTATGAGCTTGCTGTAATGATTTATAGGTGTACCATTAATCTTAAGAGAGCGCTTCTTGCCTGCGATACCCAAATGTATATCATCCATTTCAAGGCTAACATGCAAAGAAAAACCTTCTAACTCAGAAACTTGGCCATTGGTGGGGGCATGGACCAATTCACCAGTAAGGTGCGTCCTGAAAGAACGCAAGTGGCATGCATAATGAATCGCTTCTAGTATGGATGTTTTTCCTGAACCATTATCTCCCTGTATAATGTTGACAGGGCCTATAAAATCAAAAGATGCCTGCTTAAAACATCGAAAATTTTTAAGACTGAGGCGCATATTTCTCCTAAGGTAATCGTGCATGCTTAAGATGCTTGATGTGCTTGAGCATGTGACACAGGCATCACTAAATAGAGTCGATTGATGTAAGGGGAGGTAGCCTCGAAAATGATCGGCTTTTGAGCTGAATGTATATAGAAGGTTATATTTTCATCAAATGTTTGAATGCCATTCAAAAGATAGGGTGCATAAAAGCGTGTTTCAATGGTATTGAGTTTATAATCAAAAAGAGGAATACGTTCATCAAGGCGTCCAACCTCTTTGTTGGCCATTACAACGTGGAGAGAATGAGGAGAAAAGCTGAATTGAGTTGCTATAAACTGGCCTGAAAGGAGGCAGGTAGATCGCTTAAGTGTTTTAAGGAAATTACTTCTATCTATTCGTGCCGGGGAAAAGCCATCTTTCTGCAAGATTGTCTGATATTTAGGAAAGGAATCAACGAGCAACCTGGAAAAAAAGTTAAAATGTTGTCCTGAAAAGACAAGTTGGGACGAGCAGGTTCCTAAAAAAAGCATGGCATCATTATATGACTCGAGTATCTTTTTAAGCTCAAAAACGGCCCTACGGGGCAGGAGCCAAGAATAAGGTGTATCTATGGTAAACTGAGTTGAACTGACTTGGGCAAGACTATGACCATCGGTAGCGGTCATTTTAAAATGAGCAGATGAGACTTCTATAAAAAGGCCATTGAGGGCTGGATTTACATTATTTTGTGGAACGAGAAAGCTGACGCCTTCAAGCATATTTTTAAAAGTTGCAGTATCAAGCTGCATTAAATTTTCTATTCTTTCTGGTAAGGGAGGAAATTCTGAAGCCTCCTTAACATGCAAAGAAACATTAAGATCATGACATGCGATATGCAGTTGATTGTCACTAAATTCAAAGGTAATAGTATCAGAAAGTTCTTTTACAATATCAAAAATTCTTTTGCCAGGAACGAGAAATTGTTCCTGGTGGCGCAAGTCGTTTTCGACTACCGTACAAGATGCTTGAAGGCTTATTTCAAGATCGGTGCTTTTAAGGATAAGTTCCTTTGTTCCGACATTAAACATGATATAACCAGTGACATCAAGTGTTGTTCTGCGCGTGCAAATAGGCTGCATCGTGGTAAGAACTGCAAGTAACTGTTTTTGCTCAACGATAAATTTTTTTTCCATAAGGTATCCAAACAAATTTTTATAGGTATTAACAAAGATTACAACTTAATAAGCCCGAGCTACGATAACGTCTGTTACAGAAGGCGCATTGCAGTTAAAACAAGTGTCGAATGTTTTTTCTTCAATAAGACAACGTGTCGATGCTTTATGTTCCTTGAGAATCGCCTCGCATTCGCGAGATTGGCACCAACCTGTCTGATAAAAGCCACCTTTTTCCTCAAGATCTTTTGCAAAATCTGTTAATTTTTCTCGCTTATGCCATTTTTCCGCACGTTTTTTAAGAGCGCGGTCAAAAAGCATTTTTTGTATGGTATCGAGCTCTTCATGCGCGAAATCCTTAAGATCGCCCCACGCAACTTTCTTTTTTGCTCCGGTAATACGATTGGTAAAAATTACGACAGCCTCATTTATATCGCGCGGACCAATTTCAAGGCGCAACGGAACCCCCTTAAGTTCCCATTGATAGAATTTCGCACCAGGAGAACTTTCGCTATCGCGATCTATTTTTATGCGTAAACCAGATTCTTTAAGGAGGTCTTCAACTTTTTCGGCGGCTGCAAGAATTTCGTGATTTGCCATTGATTTATGGAAGATAGGGATAATAATAATCTGGCAGGGAGCTATTTTGGGAGGTATTATCAGACCCTTTTCGTCTCCATGAGTCATGATCAAAGCGCCGATAAGACGTGTTGTTGCCCCCCAGCTTGTAAGAAAGGGATATGATTCTGTGCCTTGGCGATTTTGAAATTTTATCTCAAAAGCATGTGCAAATTGCTGTGAAATAATATGCGATGTACCCATCTGCAATGCTTTGCCATCTTGCATAAGACCTTCAAAGGTGAAAGTGGTATCTGCACCAGAAAATTTTTCAGATTCGGACTTTTTTCCTGCTACAACAGGGATGGCCAAATAATTTTGTGCAAGGTCTATATACTCAGTAAGCATAGTTTTTGCTTCGAGCAGTGCCTCATCAGCAGTTTCATGAGCCGTGTGCCCCTCTTGCCACCAAAATTCCGTAGTCCTTAAAAAAGGGCGTGAACGCATTTCCCAACGGACGACATTTGCCCATTGATTAATCTTCATGGGTAAGTCTCGCCATGACTTGATCCACTGAGCAAACATATAATGGATAATAGTTTCTGAGGTTGGTCGGACAACGAGTGGTTCGTCCAATTTTTTTCCACCGGCATGCGTTACAACAGCAAGCTCGGGAGCAAACCCTTCAATATGATCCGCTTCTTTTGTTAAAAATGCTTCAGGAATAAGTAAAGGGAATTGAGCATTTTCATGACCAGTATCTTTTATTTTTTTATCAAGAATTTTTTTGATTTCTTCCCAAAGGGCATAGCCATAGGGTTTTATTACTATGCAGCCACGAACTGGCGCATGATCTGCAAGTTCTGCTTTATAGACAACATAATTATACCACTCAGAAAAATCTGTTTTGATATTGGGCAAAGATGAAGAAGGGGAACCAAATGTTTTTTTCTTTTCGCTCATGAAGACCCTTAGGCAAAATGGTACATATTTTATGTATTAAGTTTACACGAACAATGAAGATATATTAAGTAATTTTTAATGTGGATATGATTATACCTAGAGGTTGCGCCTCTGAGTTAGGTATAATCAAAGAGAGATGGGAAATTTTTGAGACGAAAAAATTATGAGACGCATTTTTATTTTTTTGGTAAGCTTATGGCTGTTTTTACCCTGGGAAGCTTTTGACTTAGACGCAAAAAGTAATTTTTCAAAAAAATACACACGCGCGTTTACTCAGGCGTGCCAGAATATCGCCATTTTATCGGTATCAAAAAAAGAATTAGCGCACCTTATAGAATATGTGGAATTTTTTTCTTCCTGGTATGCCCCTCTAACGCTGGTATCGAATGCATTACATGGTACCTTGAGTATTCAATCACTTCAGTTTATAGAAGATTTAAAGGCGTTGGCTAAAAATCTTGAGCGAAAGCCAGATAAATTGCGCAGTATGGGCTCTTCTAAGCTGAGCGTTGAGGGGAGGATTTTTTATGAAAATGTATTACATGTATTAAGAGACAAATATTTAGAAAGTTTTTAAACCACGCATTTGTAGTCATAACGGATACGAGTAACCCAAGTGCTGGATGAAATTGCTTTGCAACCCTGATAAAGTTAGATCTTCTAAATGAGAAAATCTTTTGAGAATATTTATGTCAAAAGATCGCAAATCTATCTTATTGATCGATAAATGTGTTAATCTGAATTGATCTGCTTGGTTTAATTCTTTTGTAATTGTTTTTTTGATAAATTGCAAGCGCTTAAGGTTAATTCCTGTAGGTCGGGGAAAGAAGATATATAGTTTATTAAAGCAACGGGCTCAATTAAGAGTAGTTTCCTGCGCATATACCTGTTGTAACCCTACTACCATTAAACTGAGTATAAAGATCTTTTTCATAATATTTTTCAAATTGAGAAAAATAAAATAATTTTGCGTCGATTCTTGCCAGCGCTAAGTCTTGTTATGACCTTGAGCACCAGCATTTTGTTTCCTAAAATCAAACCTTGTTCGCGTTTACCGATACAGCGATTTGGTCGATATATCCAGGGCTCGCCTTAAATTTTTATGAAATAAGACTCATTTTTTTGCTGATATTAAGTGCTCGCTCGCTTTTATCATAAGCAT
>JAJZMR010000024.1:0-422 GCA_021847535.1 bacterium | reverse complement strand
GAAGATGACGCATGGCCCGATATCTTCATAATATCACTATCAGAATACCCCGATATTTTTAGGTACGTAATTGCAGATGCTCGCAAAACATGGGGAGTCACTTTAAAGGGTACCCCGGCTGCAAGTCCCGCTTTTCTGAATGTTACGGCAAGTTGATTAGGCATAACGCCTTTTTTATGCCGCGTCACAAAGACGATTCCTGTCCGATCGCCGATATAATCTTTGAGCTGCTCGATGATCGGTGCAGGATATGTTATAACAGTTTCTTTATTGTAACCTTTTGTCTTTGATTGGATAAAAGTGATTTCTCGAGCTGCATAATGTATCTTATCGGTCGTCAAGGCGAGCACTTCTGACATTCGTTTGCCACCTTGTAAAATTATTTTTGCTATGAGAGCATCACGTTTATTAAGTTTTTCCAG
>JAJZMR010000060.1 GCA_021847535.1 bacterium | reverse complement strand
TTACAAATTTTTTACCCAATTCACTGTTATCGTGCGGCTCGCGATAACCTTTAGATACGCAGTTTTTCCTGCTTTTAACAACCGCCTTTATCTCAAGCAAATTATTATTATTTTGGATGGTAAACGCATAAACTTTGTTTTCAATCGATGGATCTCGCATAATAATAGAGGCCATTCTGCCCGCCTGCGGTAAACAAGCTTGCAGATCAGGTTGCTCGGGAAGATGCCTATTTAATCCCATAAGGCTTACAAGCAAATCACTGGGAACACGAATATCCATTGCATCAAGCGATACGGTCATTAACCAAAAAACAAGCAGAAAATGGCGCTTCATCTATTCTCCCGGGAAACGGTTAATGATCGTTTATCTTCAGAAATATATTCAAGCTCAACAAAACATACTTTGTCGCTCTGCAAGAGTGGCGCTATTATTTCTGGCCATTCGATTAAGACCGTAGCTTGATCATCCTGCAAATATTCATCAAAGCCGGCACTGATAAACTCCTGAACATTGGTAATGCGATAAAGATCAAAATGATAAAATTTTTTCCCATCATCGCTCGTATAAATATTCACGTAGGTAAATGTAGGGCTTGAGATGACCCCTCCTACCCCACATGCTTTCAAAAGCGCGCGAACGAGCGTTGTTTTGCCAGCTCCAAGGGGGCCCTTTAAAGCAATAACCGAATATTTTTGCATAAGCTTTTGTAACATCGCAACTGCAACAGAAATATTTTGTAGATCATACTGTTCTTTTTTCATAATTTTTTTACCAATTTTTTTAATTTTTTTTCTTTTTTAGACAATTTTTGTAGATGAGAAGCATCTTCGATCACACATTCCGATTCTTTTTGATAATCGCAACAACTTGCCAAATGCATTAAATCATCAATTTCTGCTGTACTTACATAACCAGAAAATTTATGTGCACTACCCTGCTTCATGTTGTGAGATTCGTCTTTATCAATATCTTTCTGCAATAAAGTATAAAAATCGGTAGTGCCCAGAGATGCATATCCTGCAGCTGCGACGTAATCACAAAGTTGTCGATCATCTGAAACAAGAAGTGTATGCTCTTGAGCATAATGCATCATTCTTTGCTTAATGACATCATCTGCACTCATATAATATCCTGACTGAATAATAGTTAGATCGCCTAGTCGTGAGATGGTTGGATGCGCATGATCGCCACCATCGTATACTAAAAATACCTGATGATGACGATAATGAATAAATTTTTTCAGTTGGGAGCTAAAGCTGCTTTTTTCAGCATCAGAAACATTTTTTACCCCATGAAGCTGCTTTAAAAGATTATAGCCATCTATAAAGATATTCATATATTACTTTTTTTTTAGCATACTTATTATTATTTGATTTTTTCCCAAAAGGTAAAAAAAATGTCCCAACTTCTCACTATTGCTGAACGACTCAAGGCAGTTACTAATATACAAAAAATAGCACATGCTATGCAACTTATCTCGATGTCGAACCTATCGCGCATTAATGCTCAAAAAAAAGCCTTCACTCTTTATATAAACGAATTAGAAAAGCTTTCTGAGCAAGTAGGATTTACCTCGAAAATAATACTGCCTGAGAAAAAAGCGCGCACACTATACGTCATTATTGGTTCACAAAAAGGATTTTGTGGCAATTTTAACGGGATTCTCTTTCAATATCTTAAATTAACTCAAGATATTAGTAAAATATCTGCCTGCATACCCATTGGACCGTATGCCTACAATTTGTGCAATCAGCACCACATACCAATACAGTCTGCAAAAATAAATTATTCACTCGCAAATTTAGCTCAAAAGACAAATCTCATTTTTGAAGAAATTCAAAAAGCACACAAAAATTTTGATTCATTAATGATCATAAGTAACTTAAATATCTCAATTTTTACGCAAAAACCGCAATCAACAATCATTTCATTGGCTCATACGTCGCCTGCAAATAGTAACCCCGAGCTTCCCTTTATTATCGAACAACCTTTTGAAGAAATATTTGCGTATATTAACAATATAACGATTAAAACAAAAATATTTCAACTATTGCTTGAATCATTACGTGCAGAAAACTCTGCACGTGCACTTACTATGGATAGTTCTACACGTAATGCCAAAAAATTATTGGCGGAGATGAAGCTTATGTATAATAAGTTGCGTCAAGCTAAAGTGACCAAAGAGCTGATCGAGCTTTCAAGCTCGCTGTAAGATTATCGCTAAATCAGCTCTGTTTTCATGGTAATCCTTGCCCCTAAGTTCCGCAAGCTTCCACTTAAATCATTATATCCACGCAATAAGTGATGAATTCCTGTTAACGTAGACGTCCCTTGAGCTGCAAGCCCAGCTATAAGTAAAGCTGCTGAGGCTCGAATATCCGGAGCTATAAGAGTTGCTCCAAAAAGCATATCAACACCTTTTACCTGAGCGACAAGCCCATTCAGCTGTATATGCGCTCCCATTTTTTGCAATTCTTGTACATGAAGCATACGATTTTCAAAGACCGTTTCGGTGATAGTGCTTGTGCCATCAGCCAAACACTGAGCAACCATCATAGGCGCTTGAAGATCCGTTGGAAAACCGGGGTAGGGCATTGTTTTAAATGAGACGGCCCGCGGCGATTGTGTTGCTTTAAAGTAAATCCCTATTCCATCAAAACCTACATCAACTATATGGCCCATTTCAACTAATTTTTCTAAAAAAACTTCTAGTGAATGTCCTGGACCCTCCGGCAATGCTATCTGACCACCGGTAACAGCGGCTGCCAGAAGAAGGGTTCCAGCCTCAAGCCTATCCATAATAATAGTATGCGAGACAGGATGTAACTCTTTAACCCCTACAATCTCTATGACCCCAGCTGGAAACAACGAAATGTCAGCTCCCATCTTTTTAAGTACTGCGATCAAATCAAGAACTTCTGGTTCTATTGCCGCGTTTACAATAGTGGTTTTACCATCAACAAGCGTCGCGGCCATCATGATATTTTCTGTAGCGCCAACACTTGGATAGGCTAAAATAAACTTACGCGCGTGCAGTTTTTTTGCTTGGGCATATAAATAATGTCCTTCGAGAGCGATTTCGGCACCCATTTGCGCAAAAGCGTGCAAATGCATATCAATGGGGCGATCACCAAGCCGACAGCCACCTGGTAATGCGATAGCAGCCTTGTTGAACCGCGCGAGCAGTGGTCCCATAACTAAAATAGAAGCGCGCATTTTTTTCATAATATCTGCGCTCACGGCACAACTAAGAATCGAGGACGTATCGATAAAAAGTGTCTTCGTTTCTCTACTCATCTTAATATGAGCTCCCAATGACTCTAAAAGAGCTATCATTTGAAGGACATCATGTGAAAAGGGAACATTATAAAGGGTATTCTTCCCCCCTGTTAAAATTAAAGATGCCATAATAACAAGAACTGCATTTTTTGCGCCACTTAATGTTGCAACGCCTTGCAGCCCTGGCGATGATTCAATAACTAATTCTGGATGGGTCATACTTTTACCTGAAAAAATAAGTGGTGCAATTTATTATAATTGTAGCCAATAAAATTCCATAGAAGGCGACTTTACTATAATTTTTATGAAAAATTTTACGAATAATATTGGCGATAGCCAGGGCAATCAAAGCAGGATACAAGATATTTATTACCGGTGATACACGCTCCATGATAGCTTCAAAACCGTAATTAGCAAAGAATAACGTTATTATAAGCGTAATATATAAAGCCAAAGAATAAGAAATGCTTTTTTTAAACAAATCTTTTGAAAGATAATCAGCAAAAACAGTCGTCAAAGCGACAGCTGTAGTTAAGCACGCAACAGCAATGGTAATACTTGAAAGCACACCCCCAGCCTGGCCTAGAAGCTGAAAAGCAAGCTCACTCAGAAGTTGATTTTTATCAATTCCCCGGCAAACCATCGATTGAAATGATGAAACGATAACAAAACCGGCATAAACGACTCCCAAAAGAAGACCCCCAAGAAGTCCACCCTGTAGCGCAATAGCAAAAACTTGCTTGTTATCAAGATTTTGATTGTTTGTTTTACGCTTAAGCCCAACAAGAATGATATTGGTAAAAAAGAATACCCCAAGAAGATCAAGGGTTCCATATCCAAGAAGAATAGCTTGACCCAATATAGTTGGTATCGATAAAGTGCACACGGCGGGATTGGCTGCAACAAAAAAACCTTTAATTATAATAGCACTGAGTAAAAAAAGCTTTAAAGGGCCTAGAATCTTCCCCAAGAGGTTTAAAAGAGACGATTGTCTACTTGTAAGGGTATAAAGAATCATCGTGGCCATCAGACTAAAGGTAAAAATAGGCAGCTGGGGGAATATCCAGCTTAAGGCACCATGCGCCAATGAGACTGATCGGGGAATGATACAAAACGGGCCGATGAGAAGCATGCAGCACAATATAACAATTTTACCCGGCACTTTACCGATAGTTTCAAAAAAGGCCTCATAATGACCATCGTAAAGCACCATAGCTATAATACCCAACAATGGGACCGTAACGGCAGTAACAAAAAAACCAAGCATGGCATATATAGCCATATTTCCCGCATCTCGACCAAGCGATAGGGGATAAACGATATTACCTGAGCCAAAAAGCATAGCAAATATGGCCAATGCTACCGATAGAATAGATGATTGAATAAGTGACTGCTTCATAAGGATTCTTTAGTTATGAGATAGTAATGTTTTTAATAAAATTGTACCGCTTTGCACGGCATATCTTGAGAAAGAGTTTACACTATATTGTAAAACTCGTAAATTATGCTATTCTGAGTACAGTGATGAAAATATTACTATGTTTCATCGCTTACATATTTTTATTATTTTTAAGTGAGTTTTTTTATGAATATTTACGTTGGGAACCTCTCCCGCACAGTTACTGAAGACGCGTTACGTAAGCTTTTCGAAGCATTCGGCGCAGTTTCATCAGTGAAAATCATGACCGACAAGTTTACCGGAGAGCCACGTGGTTTTGCGTTTTTAACAATGGAAAATGAAGAACAGGCGCAACAATCAATTAATGCCCTTGATAATTCAGACTTAGAAGGACAACGAATTCGCGTTAATACTGCCCGTCCACCACAACCTCGCACTCCGGGGCAAGGCGGTTTTAGAAGCAGCAATGGCGGCGGTTTTAGAAGCAGTAATGGCGGAAGCCAAGGCGGCTTTGGATCACGTGAACGTACACCAGGTTTTAGATCAAGCCCAAATGGTGGCTTTCGTGGCAACAAAGACCGTTATTAATTTTTTCTAAATATTTCTGAAAAAATTCAAAAAAGTAACCCGGATACATAGTCGTACGTATCCGGGTTACTTTTACTTATGAACATATTCTGAGTATTTTTTCATCGCGGCATACGGGTCTTTTGGTCTGTGAAGCCAGGTGAACAACTTAATTGCTGCATTTAAACATTTTTCTTGATCAGCATTCCGACGTGCATCTGCAAAATCTATTAATTTAAGTTCACGACCCTGCACAATCATATTTCCAACAACTGGGTCATTATGCTCTATTTTTTTAAAATTTTCGATATTATTGCGCAAAATATCATTGGTTGGATAGATAAGATTGAGCATAATAGCGGTAATCAAATTTATACCAGGAACCCACTCCGATGTTTTTTTACGGGCACCTTTGACAAGTTTTTTTTCAGAAAATGTACTTATAATCGTATATGATGGTTGCTTTGCATGCGCGGAAGCGCTCAAGTACCAACGAGCCTTAGTTAATGAATTTTTGGCATTACTAAAACATAGACGCTCTTTGCCAGAAAAAAGCGTCTCGCGCCAAATTATTTTATCTTTGTGCTCATCAGGGATACATTTTTTTGAAAAATCGATGGGTACCTCGATAATTAAATAATCACCTAAAGTCATAAAGGCGCTGACAATCGAAGGATTTTTATGCAACATGGCACAATCATGTACAAAAGTTATATCAAAATGTTCACATGATGCCAATTGAACAAGTGATGATGTTGAAAATTCAGATGGGTGCAGTAATACAACATTGTTAAATTTTTGCACTCTTTTCTTGATAAAATCGATTTTTTCTGCGAGCGATAAAAGGATATAAACCCCTGGCGTATAGTGTGCCTGCCAGAGAGTATAAAAATTTTGTGTATCCGATATTTCAAGGACAGTTACCGGTCTTTCATATCGGGCAAAAAAACTATCAACCATGGAATGCGTTTTTATGCCATATAACAGCACTAAAAAAAAATACGTTCCAAAAATTACTTTTTGAACAGGTTTTTTTAAATTATACATAACGACCCCTTTTTTGATAATCCCTTAAGTAACTATACCATTTTTAAACCGATTGAAAAAATAGTATTATACATATTCCTTAAATAATAAAGTACGTCGCCAATATTTATAGTTTTTTTACAAAAATCTTGAATCTTTCTGCTTAAAAATAGTTAGACTCATAGGGTATCGTTATTTTTATTCCTACTTACTTTAAGGAGTGTATATGTTTCATTGTCTTAATTGGCACACGGTAAAATTATTTTTTATATCTCTTGCTGCCTACATAGCGCTTGATTTTATATGGATTTTATATTTCATGAAAGATTTTTATAAAGAAAAGCTTTCCCCGTTTGTCACGATGGGTGATAATATGGAAATGATAAAATATGCAGCCGCATTCGCTGTCTGGGTCCTTATTGTTAAGGGAATCATCATTTTCGTTCTCCCTCGATCACATGGATCCTATATCCATGCCGCAGTTAAAGGAGCTATATACGGCTTAATCGTTTACGGTTCATATGAATTAACAAATTTTGCAGTTTTAGCAAACTGGCCAACACAAATGGTTGGTTATGATATAGCATGGGGAGTATTTTTATGCTCCTTTATCAGTGTTTTAAGTCTTTTTGTTGCACATTGGTGCGGCTGTGAAAAAATGTTAAATTGCGAAATGAAAAAAGGGTTTTAAATGGCTATAAAATTAAATAAAGCCGCATACGACCATGCAGTTGAGATAATTAAAAAAGGGCTAGAGGTTGAACATGACACGAACAATTGGACAGATGTCAATCCATCACGCGATGAAAAAATAAAATTCCTCAATACACACTCATTGGAAGAATATGGTCTTTGGTTTTTAGGTATCGATACCGATATTAAAGAAGATGATTCATCAAAATTTATTTATCCAATTGGCGATTTTAGCGTTTTGCATAAAAGCGGGCTCCTGACGGCAGAACAACAAGCAACACAAAAACACCATCATGAAATAAAAAGCGCCGCACAAAAATTACTTGAAATGATCAATAAAAAATAACGCCATCTCGCACACAAAATAATAAAGGGAGAATGTTTCTTAGACCGAGCATTCTCCCTTTTCTTTAATCCTAACTACCTTGAATCTCACTTTTTTTCATTTGCAATAATTTCTGCAGCCATACCTCGTGGCAAAATCTGCATATTTATATTTTTAGGCTTAAAGTAATTTATAAGCACATCAAGCCCTTTTTCTGGCAAAGCATTAGAACCACAAGTGAAAATGTCACATGCAACAAAACCATGCTCAGGCCATGTATGAAAAGCTATATGAGACTCAGATAGAATAACTGTACCTGTCATACCTTGCACTATTTCACCATTAACAAGAACCTGCGGAAAAGTTTCTATATCGATTTTAAGAATCGTTGCCGATGCTTCACTGGCTGCCACACGCAAAATGGCTTCTATATCATCCTGATAATGGCAAAACTCACACCCTTTTAAATCTGCAATAACATGTCTACCAGTAGGCAAATGAATCAACGCCTCGGAAGAATTGCTCAGCCCATCGTATTCAGCGAGCAGGCTAAAATTTGATATAATTATAACTAAAAAAAAGATAGAGCGTAAAAAAATATTTTTCATAACCCCCAACACTCCTTTACTCAAAAAAGCTTAATAGACAGAAATTATTTTATAAGATAAAAAAAAGCCTCAGCTTTTTAAGGGCTAAGGCTTAAATTTAAATCCTGGCACTACCTACTTTTCCAGCCCGTTACCAGGCAAGTATCATCGGCGTTGTAGACTTAACTGCCGTATTCGGAATGGGAACGGGTGTGACCCCACAACTATACGCACCAGGAAATCTTTATGGCTCAATAAAAACCAAAATTTCAACTTACGCCTTGAAACATATGCAATGTAAAAACAAGATAATTTTTATCGTTAACTTAAAATTTATAGTGTGATTAAAACATTCGATCTATTAGTACTGGTTAGCTCAATGCATTACTACACTTACACCTCCAGCCTATCAACGTCGTAGTCTTCAACGGATCTTATTGCTAACTGACGTTAGCAGGGGTATCTAATCTTGAGGCGAGTTTCCCACTTAGATGCTTTCAGCGGTTATCTCTTATGAGCGTGGCTACCCAGCTTGCTTATGGTAAACAACTGGAACACTAGAGGCTCACTCATTCCGGTCCTCTCGTACTAGGAACAACTCCTCTCAAATACCCTACGCCCACGACGGATAGGGACCGAACTGTCTCGCGACGTTCTGAACCCAGCTCACGTACCGCTTTAACTGGCGAACAGCCAGACCCTTGGGACCTTCTCCAGC
>JAJZMR010000038.1:6993-8637 GCA_021847535.1 bacterium | reverse complement strand
CTCCTTACTAGATAGCATCGCCAGATTTTATAAACAGAACTCCACGTTCTTGAATCATATTTAATGCGTAATCAGTAGCAGGCCCATTTTCCATGGATACCAATGCGCCTTTTGTACGCATACCAATATCGCCCTTGTATGGCTGATATCCTGCGTAGCTAAATGTTGCAATACCAGTTCCACGCGTATCAGTTAAAAATTGACCTCTAAAGCCCAGTAATCCACGTGATGGTACTTCAAATTCGATACGTACGCGTCCATTATCATACAGTTCAAGGTTTTTCATTTCAGCTTTTTTCTTGCCCAATGATTCCATAATAACGCCTTGATGTTCTTGCATGACATCAACAACTAAATATTCAATCGGTTCGCATTTTACTCCATCGATATTTTTATAAATAACCTCGGGAGCAGAAATTTGAACCTCAAAACCTTCACGGCGCATGTTTTCGATAAGAATACCAAGGTGCAGCTGGCCACGGCCTGATATTTTAAAAGATTCTGCCGAATCAGTCGGTTCAACACGCAGAGCAACGTTTGTTTTTAATTCTTTTTCTAAGCGATCCTTAATCTGGCGTGATGTTAAAAGCTTACCCTCTTTACCACTGAAAGGGGAATCGTTAACAGACATATAAAGGGATAGTGTCGGTTCATCAATTTTTACATAATTATGCGGAAGTGGATTGCCGACATTGCAAAGAGTTGTCCCGATTGTTGCAGGATCAGTGAACCCGGTAACTGCAATAATATCACCAAATTCAGCGCGCTGTGTCTCTGTTCTTTGTAATCCCAAAAAATTATAGATTTTGGTAATCTTGGTCGGTTTGCTTACTGTTTCATCTTTACACAAAATAACTGAATCGCCGACAGAAAAATTTCCACTAAAGACGCGTCCAATAGCAATTTGGCCCAAAAAATCTGAATGATCTAAGCTGGTTACCAACATTTGTAATCCATCAACCTCTTCTTTTGGTGCAGGGATTGTTTTGATAATTGTATCAAAAAGTAATTTCATATCGGACGTTTGCTTTTCAGGGTTGTCAGTTACAAAGCCCATACGCGATGATCCATATAAAATAGGGAAATCGAGTTGATGTTCATTGCGAGCAAGATCTAAAAAAAGATCATGAATAAGACTTTCTGTACGTGCAATATCGGCATCTTTACGATCAATCTTATTAATAAGCACAATAGGGCGCAAATTGAGCTCCAGTGCTTTGTAAAGCACAAATCTGGTTCCTGGAAGAACACCTTCAGCCGCATCGACTAATAACAAGAAGCCCTCAACCATTTGCAAAGTCCGTTCAACTTCTCCGCCAAAATCACTGTGGCCTGGGGTATCAACAATGTTAATGAAATAGTCTTCGTATTTAACCCCAGTATTTTTAGCCAAAATGGTAATTCCACGCTCTTTTTCAAGGGCGTTAGAGTCCATAACACGATCAGAAGTATCATTTTGTATTGTGCCAGATTGGCGTAAAAGCTTATCAACCAAGGTAGTTTTTCCATGGTCAACGTGCGCGATAATAGCTATATTACGGATATTCGGTCTTGTTCTTTGTGTCATAGGTACTCTAAAAAAGGAAAAATATTTAAGAAAACGGATTCTATTATTTTAGAATACCGTTTTTATCTATTTTTGTC
>JAJZMR010000038.1:0-6983 GCA_021847535.1 bacterium | reverse complement strand
CTAAATTAATAATTTATATTTTATTTCAGCCTTGAATTATTTTTATTGGCGTGGATAATATTTTTTTATTATCTTTATCTTGGTAGGGTTTTTTCAACGTAATGTAAAGCGGCATTCGTGCTAGGGTGCTTACTCGGTTTTCATATTAATGCAATAACTATAGTTTTAGTCAATGAATCAGACCAAGCAACCGTGAAAACAACAATTGAAGGCAGAGCTATTACATTGTCTCCCAAGCACTATGCCAAAACTACACGATCAGAACTTCAACAAATTTTCTGGGTATCAGACTCATTAAAAGTTCCATTCGCCCAATGTGTAGATGCTATGTTCTACGAACCAAGCAAAAACCCCGAAATCATATTTATATTTAGATTTGAAATAAAAGGCTTGGATCGCGTGAATTATCCCTTTTCTTATGGTTTAAGCGGCATTACTGGCAAAGGTAATTTATTAAGCTATGAAGGTAGACTCAGAAATGATGGATACCACGAAATCATCCTGAAAACTGCCGATGCGAAAAAATAGATCTTAGCAAATACTAGGGATAATATTTTTATAGCCTGCCTGTCGAGATAAAAAAGATCCGCTTTTTACGACGGACCTTGAAAAAAGATTAATAGTTTTGGGAGTAAGGCAGAAGGGCCATAGTCCGGGCTTTGCGAATTTCACGGGAAACAAGTCGCTGATAGCGAGCTGCATTGCCAGAAATACGTGAAGGCAAAATTTTACCTCGTTCTGTTAAAAAACTTTTAAGCAAATCTATATTTTTGTAGTCGATCGCTGAAGCTGGAAGTTCGCCAGAAGAAAAACGGCAACGCTTTGCAGCAGAAAAACCTGTTTTACGTGTTCTTTTTTTTAATAAACGGCCACTTATTTTTAATTTTGACATAATCAATTCCTCAGGGGTTATTCTAGATCAAAAGAGGCTTCTTCTGAAGAAGCTTCATGAGATGATTCTTGATAGGTATTATACTCACGTGTTGGTGCGCTATCAAGCGATTCAGGGCGATGGTATTCCAAGGACCCATTTTCACCAAGCGTCGTGATAACATGACGCATAACAAGCTCATTGTATTTGACCGCAAAAAAACTTTTAAGCGCGTTAAGTAATGGCTGCTTCTCTTTGTCTTCTACTTCAAATCTTACAAGAAAATAGACGCCATAATCATTTTTTCTTACTTGATAAGCAAGGTAGTATTTTCCCCACCGTTCAAATGATATGAGAAATGCCTTGTGATCTTTAATAAGAGTGGTGCATTGCAGCTCAAGAGCCGCAGCTTCATCAGAAGTGATGGTTGGAACTGCTAAAAACAGTACCTCATAGCGCATCATAAAGATATTCCTTTATACTAAATGGAAGTGTTATTGACACTAAAAAGCTTTGAAATAAGCTTTTTTTAGGTTTTTATAGTTAAAATTATAGCAGAACGGTCAAAAATCTCAAGCCGCTTTTTAGCTCTTATTGTGCTTAGAGTAAAAAAATGGGGGCACCTCATGGACTCCCCCATGATAAAAAATAATGATATTTTTTAATCAATAAATTTTTGATGACGTTCAATAACGCGGCCAAGTATTCTAAAATGATCTTTGCCTCGAATAAGTGCCAAAGGAGGCTGCTTGGTATTAAGTGATTCAAGCACGATAAAGTCTTCCGTATAGGTGACCTTCATAATACCTTTGACAAGAGTATCAGTGCCATACTCAACGGCCGCTATATTGCCTGATGTCGTGCGAGTTTCTGGAGAAACGATCAAGATATCACCTTTTTCAAAAATAGGAGCAAGGTGATTATTTGGCAGCAACAATGCAAACATAGACGCATCCGCGCGATTTAAGATAGGAATGAACATATCTTTGCATCCACTGGTGACTTGCATAATTTGATTGTTATACGGGGATGGATTAGAGGGGATTTCGCCAACAATAGGCACAACCTGCACCTTTAAGGGGACATTGAGTGATTCTGGCATAGTTATTTGATTATCGACATTGTCAGTACGTTGTCGTTGTTGGGCAAAAAGATCTATAGGTGTTATTTCAAAAGCTTTCGCCAATTTACGCAATGAATCTTCATTCCAACGACGAGTACCATTCTTAATGTGAGTAAGATAACTTTCGGACATGCCCGTCTTTTCTGCAAGTGTCTTGGTTGTCCATCCTTTTTCACGCAGTAATTCTTTTACGCGTAATCCTGTTGATGACATAGCAAACTCCTTCTATCGTTTTTTTTAAAACGTGCTACTTTTAGGTATAATATCTAAATTTATTCTAATTGTACAAAAATAAAAAAATTTGTCAAATGAAAAATATCGCTCAGAATGATTTTGAAAAGAAAAATGCCGCCGATAATAAGATCGTATGCGGTATTGATGAGGTTGGCAGGGGCTGTTTGGCCGGCCCCCTTGTTACTGTTGCGCTTGTTTTAAAATCCCCTCGTAAAAATTCACTTATAAAAGATTCTAAACTTTTAGACGAAAAAGGACTTGAAAAAGCTTATGGTTGGCTTGTCAAAAATAGCATATTTTCAGTGAGTATTATAGATGCAGCTATGATAGATCGTTATAATATCTATCAAGCAACGCAATTGAGCATGGTACGAGCATATTATCAATTATGTGCACAGTTGCCTGCACAAAGGCCTGCCGTAGCCTTGGTAGATGCAATTAAATTGAGTCTTCCTTGCGAAGTTATCAGTATTGTAAGGGGTGAGATGGCCTGCGTGTCGATAGCTGGAGCGTCAATCGTAGCAAAAGTAACGCGTGATCGAATTATGAAGCGGCTCTCGAGTGTATTCCCTCAGTATGGATTCCAAAGTCATAAAGGCTATGGAACTAAATTACATTATCAAGCATTAATGCTTTATGG
Organism: bacterium; assembly: GCA_021847535.1. Classification (GTDB taxonomy): domain Bacteria; phylum Babelota; class Babeliae; order Babelales; family Babelaceae; genus BOG-1370. The sequence goes on along the minus strand of JAJZMR010000038.1, from coordinate 4,115 downwards.
AAGGTCACCTGTGCATAGAATGACTTTTTTGAAAAAATTTGAACAAGAAAATGTTTTCAGGCAGACTCATCAGTCAACCATATTTGAAAGCGTGTTATGATACCTTATGAGGTCGGCTTTGGAGAGGTAGTCGCCAGTACGTTGACGTCGTGGACAGTCCAAAGTTGGCAGCTGGGGGTGTATCCTGCCTTTGGTACTCTTGTAGAAATAGATTGTGAAAATGCTCAATCTATAGGCATTATTATTGATATTCAAACGCACCCAAAAGACAGCGCGCGTACCCCATTTGCATTTGGTAAAACGCTAGAGGAGCTGCATCATGAACAGCCGCATATTTTTCATCTTTTACAGACAACCCTTTTTTGTGTTCCGTTAGCTGTCTATGCAAAGCCGTTGTTTGTTTATGAAATACCCAAAAAACCAGTATCCATTCATAGTTTTGCTCGATCGTGTCCGGTTTCGACAATAAAAGTTTTTTTTTCTGAATCAGCTTGGATGATGAGCTTTTTTAATCTTTTGCGAAATACTCCCCTGTTTGATGAGCTGTTACTTGCGATCATTCGTTATGGGTATGAAGCTGGCGCTTTAACGCCGGGACATATGGGCGACATTATTGACACGTTTAGTCTCTTAACGCATGATAATTATCGTACGTTAAAAATTTTTTTACAAAGAATTGAACTCTTTATTCAACAATAAGTTATGTCCTATGTTTAGTCGAATTTCTTCAGCCTTTAGTTCCCTCTATAAGACCTTATCAGCACCTCTTTCGCATCTGTTTTCTTCTGGTAAGATAGATGCTGGCGTGCTTTCTGAGCTTGAAAAAATCTTATTGCAAGCAGATACCGGTGTTATAACAACGAACAAAATAATCAGCCAATTAAGCGCAAACTCTGCAGAACGTCCGCAGGATGCCCTTTTGCATATACTTATGGACTTACTTCAAGGAGCTCCCTATCAAGATAATGGGGATGTTATTATTTGTGTCGGTATTAATGGTGCGGGTAAAACAACCAGTGTTGCAAAATTAGCAGCTCTTTTGCAAGCAGGTGAAAAAAAAGTACTGTTGGCTGCAGCTGACACATTTCGTGCTGCGGCAGTTGATCAATTACAGCTATGGGCAGATAAACTTTCTGCGCGCCTTATCACGGGCGCACCTCAGCAAGATCCAAGTGCTGTTGTTTATCAGGCTTGTGCTGAATTTAAAAAAGGGAACTATAGTCATCTTATTATTGATACCGCTGGCAGACTGCAAACTAAAGCTCACTTGATGAAAGAGCTTGAAAAAATTCATCGTACCGTCATTAAGCAACTTCCAGAAAAACGCGTTACCACATTATTGGTTATTGATAGTATGCTTGGACAAAATTCGTTTGATCAGGTTACACTTTTTAATGCGGCGACCAAGATTGATGGTATTATTTTAACTAAAACAGATGGAACAGGTAAGGGCGGAATTGTATTTGCCATAGTTGATAAGCTCAAAATTCCTCTTGCGTATGTGACATTTGGCGAACAATTAACAGATATCGCACCGTTTGATGCCCAAAAATTTGTTAGAACGTTGTTAGGAAATGGCTCATCGTAATTAAAGTATTATTATGAAATTGATACAGGCTCTTAACCATTATGCTCAGGCGCTATCAGCTATTTATGATGATAGGCAGCACGCGATACGTATTATTTGGTGGCTTTTACAAAAGGCAACCAATAGTACCCAGGCTGAATTGATTACTACGTCAATTTTAAGTGATCATGTGTTAAAACAAGTTGATGGCTGGATCAATGAAATTATTTATGAGCATAAACCGGTGCAATATATTTTGGGTACCGTGCCTTTTTTGAATCTCGAGCTTATCGTTAGGCCTCCCGTTTTAATTCCACGGCCAGAAACGGAAGAGTGGGCTGATTTGCTTATCAAGCGATTATCTGTATCGTCAGTAAAAAAATTTAACCTTCTTGATGTTTGCACGGGTACAGGGTGCATTGCACTCGCTCTTGCTCGAGCATTCCCCCAAGCATTTATTATTGCAAGTGATAATGATGAAGATGCCGGTGCTCTTGCAAAAAAGAATGCTGATTATAATAAAATTGACAATTGTGCCATATATAGATCGGATCTTTTCGATCAACTACCGCAGATGCATTTTTCGGTCATTACTGCAAATCCGCCCTATATATCGCTTGAAGAATGGACTTTTTTAGATCGACGTGTAAAAAATTGGGAATCACCGCAAGCATTGATAGCGCAAAAAGAGGGAACGGCATTGCTTGAATGCATCATACAAAAGGCGCCTTATTATCTTGACCGTGATAAAAAAATTCCGGGAGTCGCGCAGCTTTGGCTTGAAATTGGTTCACAACAGGCTGATAAAGTGGCAACTATATTGCATGCAAATGAATACAAAGATATCACAGTTTTAAAGGACAGTGCAGGTAAAAACAGAGTGGTAACAGGAAATATATGAAAAATGTGCATTATCGTGAATATTGGCAATGGCGACAGGTTAGTTTGTTTCTTTTTGCGCTCACGGTTATTGGGCTGACTATAGTTCAGGCGATTTATTATTATAAATTAATTGATATGCAACGAAAATTTAAAAATCTGGTCATAGGCGGCGAGCCTGTTGAGCGCCAAATGAATGGCGGTGATTTTTTACAAGAATTTAATCAAATAGATCGGCATACACTCCATAACATTCTCGATGCATTAATAGCCATTATGCCTCCTGATGTTAAAGTTGAAAAAATGATATTAAAAAAGGGAAGCGGGTTTTCTATTTGTCTGCGTGCGGCTCATGAAGCTGCTGTTGCAGACCTGTTGCATCGATACAAAGACAATGCAGTACTGAATAATTTACGACTTATCAAAAGCGTACGTGAAGAAAACGGCATGGTTTTAGTGCTTGAATAAATTAATAGCTTGGAGGGCCATTTTTAGGCCCTCCCTAAAAATGTCTGTTAGTTTGTTGCTCCTGGTGCCGGTTGAACAATCGGACTTGCCGGTGCTGCTTGGAAGAATTTTGCAGCAGCTATTTTTTTCATATAGCTAGCAGCCAAAGATCCTGCAATAACACCCAAAATTTGGCCGCTCCATTTACAGGCTGTTTTAGTACATTGATTTGCTGTGTCCTGATTGCAAAGCACTCCGCCCACAAGAGCGAGTGCCATTTTTGCCTGTCCAGTAAGTTGATCTCTGCAAATGCCAAATCTGCCATAAAGATCCCAATTTGTTATATCTGCAAGCATATATGCGCGTACAAAGTCAATAGTAAGTCCCGCAGCAAAGCCTGTGGTCAAGCCCTGTACGAATTTATTATTAAAAGTGTTATTGCACTCAGATTCTGTTAAATCCGTTGAGTACGGTTCTATAGATTGTTGACTACATGACGTTGGCGCTATGAAAAGAAGCGCCAGCGCAACAAAAAGACATTTTTGCTTCATTACATACTTTCTTTTAATTTTTTATACAAAATGAATTACTTCGTTTTTGATGCTGCAAGCGTGAGCGCATTATCTGCATGCGCAACAATATGCGGTTATCCCGGCGATGGAACCAGCTCCCTGCAAGAATAGTTCAAAATTGCTGAGGGTATCTTTTTGGGTAAGCAAATTAATTTTTGTGCCGAGTGGTCGTGTCGCTAGTATGGACGCAAGTAATGGGTAGGCGCGACAGCTTGCTAGGTTTGTATCTTTTGAAACGAGCGTTTGGCCTATAGCAGGAACAAATTTGTTGGTTAGGCTGCTTGCGGTCCCTATGAAAGCACCTGCTAAAAACCCTGCACCAAAGTTGGTAGCTACTTGTTTAGCTCGATCTGTCCAAGTCATTTGAGCGTTGATTGCAGGAATAAGCAATAATGAAATTGCCAAAATTTTGAATGATTTGTTCATAAAAACCTCGTTTATAAAAAATAAAGTTATAAAAAGCGTAACAAGTATAGATCGCTCTTTTTTTTTGTGCAAGTCAAAATCATGCTATTTACGGTTTAATTGCTTATGCAGTAGACTAAGTAGCATGGAATTACTACATCAAGCAATTGTTTTACGCGTGCCGACCGATTATTCATTCGGTTATCTTTTTCTCGATCAAAAATTCGGAACTATTAAGGTTTTTA
>JAJZMR010000097.1 GCA_021847535.1 bacterium | reverse complement strand
ATAAAAAGAGGTTTTATGTTAGAGACGATGTTGAAAATACCATTGTTGTTGACCAGCACCTTTGACTTTGTTGAGGGCCTGACGATCCTTGTTCAAGATTGCTGCATGTACACGCAGCAAGAGATCGTCTTTTTTATTGATCGCGATAAATATGAATATTCTGAAATGCATAAACAAAATTTTACCGAATCGATGGCACTCGTTCAATCTCTACACAGGGTATTAACCACTGATAAACATGCTATTATCGTCGTTTCGCGATCAATACTGACAAGTGTTTTAAAACATATTCAAGCAACGACGGCGGCTGGGTTCTACCCCGAACTTAAAGACCTTCCCATAGAAAAACGTTCTTCATATTATTTAGCTAATTTTAATCTGTATGAGATAGATGATTTTTTTGTCATCATTCCTGAAAACAAAAAGAATATTTCTGGCCTCAATTATAAAAATTTAAAGCAAAAAAAATTAAAAGAAATAGAAGCGTATGACCCGAGCAAACAGCAACCAGCTGATTTTCAGTCAATGGCAATGTTTGCATATAACTTATTTACCCGTAAAAAGGATCTATCGCCTTCTGCCCAAATGGCATGGATGATTTTTCTTATGGGCCATGGCACTCCAGGCTTTATTGCCAACATGGTGCTCAATGAATTTCAATTTCTTCTTGATTTTTTTGAAAAGCAGATAAACACAAAAATTCTTATCTACAACTCCTGCTATGCGGGTGGAAAAAATATCATTGATGCATTTCAAGAATCAATCGGTAACCCAAGCACAGATGCCGTTCGTCAAAAAATGTATTCATTCCCCATTATTGCCCTTTCATCTGGCGAATCAGTGACTCTTTCCCTTATCAACAGTGATTTTGGTAAGTTGTTCAGCTCAATAGCCGCCGTCAAAGGTACTTTGCCTAACTATTATCAAATACTTAAGGATAGTTATTTTTTTGTTGATAAACCTGTTCACGGATTTAAGCCATTATTTTCTCCGACCAACTTCCCCCAGATACGGCTGCCAGGCACTGATTTTTTTTCAGTCGAAGGCCTGAATAGAATCGATAAAAACCCCGATTATGTCATTATTTCTAAAACACTCGGGCAAACACGCCAAAAAGAATTAACCATTTCCACTACGGCAAAAACTATTTTTATATACTCGCTCACTATCCCTTTTAAGTTGAATATTCCAAAGTCTCACAATTTAGAAAAAATAATCTGGATGGCCTCTGGTAAAAACTATCACTTTTCAGAAATCTATGCACCTGAATTTAGTATTGATAACTTTTTTGAATTATGCGCTCCCTTCAGCGCGAACAAAAATATAACCTGCTATATTACTACATTAACACTGCAAAATCGTGTCCTTACAAACTGCACCCTCTTAATGTTTCCTTCCACTGAAAATAATAGTCGATTAATGCATTTTGCCCTTCTCGGGTTTGACACTGCAAGCCAACAGCAAGTAAAATTTCATACAAAAATCAGGGAAACTTCACTGTGGAAATTTCCATTTGTAGTAGGCCCCGTAAGCGAAGCGCCTACAAAACTTCAAAATTCTTTTAATATTCCACAGGAGCTCAAAAACCCGCCCATTGGGCCCATCATTTCAAAAGTTTTAGAAACAAGGGCCAAACAAAAAACTGTATAACTTTTTTTCATATTCCTGCATCTGCAGATTGCAGAGTAAAAAATTGTTTTATGCAGCAAGCAACCTCATGCTGGGCATCATCTGTCTGGCCTATCATTATAAACTGCTGCGGTTTTTCAGCACACAGTGCACGTGCATTATGTACTTGATGGTCCGTCGCCTGCGTATGCAGCGGAATGACGCATGTCGGCACAGCAAGTGTAGCAAGCTCCCACAATGTACCTGCCCCAGCACGGCAGATAACAACATCTGCTGCACTATAGAAAATTTCTATCTGCTCAGAAAAATCGACCACGTAAGCACGGTACCCATGGGTAGCATACCAAGTACGCAGCGATGCAAGATCAGTACGTCCTGCTTGATGAATAATTTGGATGGCCTGCGGAGCATAATAGGAGCCGATCACCTGACAGGCAAGCGTATTGATAAAATGTGACCCCTGCGACCCGCCTAAAAAACAAATTGTTTTTTTTTCTGAATCAAGACCAAGTATACTGCAGGCAGTCATGCGATCAGCCAGTTTAAATGGTCGTATCGGGTAGGCCTTATAGCTTGATTTTTGTAGAGAAAAAAAAGATGCTGCTGCTTTATAACAATAAAAAATATGATTACTCAGTGGCCTTAAAAACATAACCGCGTCTCCCGGAATGGCATTAAGTTCAAAAAGTTCACGTGGTATGCCCATGCAAAAACCAAACAAAAAAACAGGAATGGCTGTCAGTCCACCTGTTGAAAAAATTTTTACTGGTCTAGTTTTATAATAAAGGTGCGCAAGACGCATGAATGCCCAAAACCATGTCAGAATATACCATGGGTAAAGCCAAAATTTTTTACGATGAAAATCGGGCAGATAGAGCGCACAATGGATCGCCCCTTGCCATTCAGATTGAACCAACTGTTTATCAAGATCTCGATGTGTGGTAATAAAAACAGGCTCATGCGCTTCACGCTGTGCACAGGTTATCAGCGGAATAATATGGCCAGCAGATTTTCCACCAACATACCATACAACTTTTTTCATCAGCTATCCCCGATTGCATCGCATGTAATAGGCCAGGAGCGCCTGCTGCAAATCTGCAGATCCTATTTTTTGTATACTCTGGAGTGCATGTAGCGGAGGCTTAATCGCAGAAGCAGCGTGCACTTTTTGCTCGATCAATACCTTTTTTTTGTCTTTTTTTTGTTGGTATACCCAGATGCAATGAATCGCCGTAATTTTAAACCCTGCCGGGAACGTGCTGCTTAAAGCTTGATTAATACGTTGCACAATCATCCAAGACATAGCATGTAATTCATGAATCCAATGGCTATCATAAACCCCAAGAACAACGGTTGAATCATGTATTCGCTCAAGACGCGTCCGCTTAGTTAAGTCACCCATGATTGTCGGCCATTCTGACCGTAATTTGACCTGCCAATCAGATTGCGCACGCATCAAAAGCAGATCGACTAATGAGGCAAGTGGTTTCATAAGCATCACCCTTATAAATCGAAAGACAGCATGGTTAAATAAACAGTGCGCCAAAAGAATTTGCTGCTACCGGCCATTGCAGGATAGCTCAAAAAACCTTGCAGCTCATCAATCAAGGGCATCGTCGCCGGACTAGTGTACGCCTTTTTTGTCCAGTAAGCTATAACGGCATCACATAAAAGACGTGAGTCATACTCAGAAAGTTTTGCCCCATCAAGCGCCTGGTTAAAAAAGAGTATATCTCCATTAAATTTAGTTGTTAAGCTCTGGTATAGATCGCTCTTATATAATGGCGTATCCGCTTCAAATTTTTTAACTAAACAACGGGATACAAGCGTAGCAACAACCTCATGTGGCCGCTGCGTAGCCAAGATCCAGTGCCAACCACGTGGAGGCTCTTCCATAACTTTTAAAAGAGTATTGGCACAAGCAATAGACAATTTTTCTGCTTGAGTAATAATGCACATAAATGGCTGCTGATCAGAGCAAGAAAAGGCGATTTTGGAAAAAACAGTATCAAAATCTGTGCGCACATAGTGTGGTTTATCTGTAGCAAGCCATAATTGAGCAGCATGCTTACCCTCAAAGATTTGTGTACATATCACACAATGCGAACAGCCCTTTTCAGGACAATAATCGCGCTGCGCAATGTGATGCACCTCTTTCTTAACCTGATCCAAAGAGCCAATCCACAACTGTGTAGAAGATATATGTTTCATAGACTATTTTCTAATCGCTTATGCAACTCTTGAAGAGCCTGTGTACATAATGTTTCACTGGGCAGATGAGCATCCAGAATCATCAGATCCTGCCGATCTGCCGAATAAATTTGCTCAAACCCCTGTATAACTCGTTCAAAAAAAAGTCTTTTTTCTCGTTCAAAAATAGTGAGTTCTTGCTTGCGTTGCGCTATGCGATTAAATGCCGTAGTGGCATCAATTTTACAATAAATGATAAGATCTGGCTTAATGCCCTGCATAACCCATGCAGTGATCGTATTGATGAAGGTAAGATCTATACCACGACCGTAGCCTTGGTAGGCACGTGAAGAATCTGCCATGCGATCTGAAAGAACTATTTTTCCCTCAGCAAGTGCAGGCCGAATCACGTGGTGTATATGCTCTGCTCTGTCTGCAGCAAAAAGTAAACACTCTGCTTGTGGTGTGAGAACCTGCTCATGAACAAGGGCACGAATTTTTTGGCCAATGGGTGTACCACCCGGCTCCTTGGTTAATAATGTGGGTATTGAGCGCTCAAGTAATGCATTATAAACTAATCGACTGAGTGTTGTTTTTCCACTCCCATCAATACCTTCAAAGGCAACAAGAAAACCAGATTTTTTTTCCATACGGTGCACACAACTCTATAAAATATACTCGTTATAGAGTATCATATTTTATAGAGTTTTATAATGTTATCTATCTATAAAAATAATTGTTTTATGAAAAAAGTTATCATTAATCCGGGATGCATTACCTGCGGAACCTGTGAATTTATTGCACCAGAAATTTTTGAAATAACAGATGTCTGTCGAGTGAAAAAGGATGCCCCTATTGAACAATGCACTGATACGATAAATCGGGCAATAGCCCAGTGTCCTGTACAAGTTATCGAAAAGCAGGATTAACTCATGACCAAAAGGGAGTATAGCAAGAGTAATGGAAGAATTAACCCGCTTTAATCAGTTGTGCAATGAATTGCTCAATGACGAAAAACCCCTCTATGCCGGGCAGATGCTTCAACGCGCGGCCGATAAATGGCCAGACCGGATAGCGATCATTTATCAAGATGAGCAATTAAGCTTTAAGCAACTTTACTATCAAGCAAGTGCTATCAGTTTTTATTTGCACGATGCACAGGTAGCCCCCGACGATAAGGTTATGATTTTTTACGAAAATTCATCCGATTTTTATCGCGCATATTGGGGCGCATGGCAACTTGGCGCTATTGTAATACCCGTTAATACCTTTCTGCATGAAAAAGAACTTGAACATGTTATCAAGGATGCCCAACCGGATGTTTTAATCGTATCAGAACAATTAGCCACCCGTGTTTGGCAATTTTACCCAGCAATAAAATTGGTTGTTACCCATCAAGATCTTCAGAATTTACGCTTTGTAGAACCTCGTGCATATCAAGCAAAATTCCGCCCAGTTCAGGCATTATCCGTATTATTATACACCTCAGGAACAACCGGACTGCCCAAAGGCGTCATGCTCAGTTCATATAACTGCTTGTACAACAGTATTCAGGGTATTGTGCAGTTTTCTTCTGAGCCACATGATCGCATTTTATGTAGTCTGCCCCTGTTTCACAGCTTTATGCAAAATGGTTGCATCTGGAGTCCCTGTCTTTTAGGGGCTGCGGTTATCGTTGTACCAAGAATCGACAGAAAGGCTCTTATTGCCGGCCTTGCCCACAAGCCAACTGTTGTGGTTGGGATCCCACAACTTTTTGGGTTATTCTGTCTTATGAAAAAAATTTCATTTCCTTATGTCCGTTTTTTTGTGAGTGGCGGCGACGCGTTACCAGACAAAATTCGTAAACTTTTTGAACTTATCTTTGGCAGAAAAATATGCAATGGATATGGACTGAGTGAAACATCACCCTTTATCAGTGTAGATCTTGATGACACCCGCAGCCAAACAAATACCGTTGGCAAACCATTTGTGGGAATAACTTGCCAACTACGCGATCAAGCAGGCAATATCGTCGCTGGTGAAGCGACCGGCACGCTCTTTATTCAAGGAGGCAATGTGATGCTCGGCTATTATCAAGCTCCTCAAGCAACTGCGCATGTGCTTTCTGATGGCTGGCTTAACACCGGCGACCTTGCGCGTTTTAATCATGAGGGTAAACTCGTTATCTGTGGCAGAGAAAAGGATCTCATCATTCACAAGGGCATAAAAATTTATCCGCAAGAGGTTGAAAATTGCCTCATGCTCCACCCAGTCGTGGTTGCTGCTGGTGTAATCGGCGTGCCGACAGGACAGCATGATGAAATTCCAATCGCCTATATCGCCGCTCGAGATTTTCAGGACAGCAAGAGCTTGGTTAACGAGCTCAATCATCTCTGCCAAACGCATCTTGCAGGCTATAAAATTCCCCGTGAATTTATTGTACTGAAAGAATTGCCCATGACCAGTACCGGAAAAATAAATAAAAAGGAGCTACGTATACTGTATGATGAAAAAAAATAATCATCTTGTTCATGTAATTACTGGTCTGCAGCGCGGCGGTGCCGAAATGGTGCTGATCACCCTTGCACGAGAACTTACACAAAAAAAATATCATCAATCTGTTGTTTTTTTTAAAGACGGCCCATTACGACAAGAGCTAGAAGCCCTTGGCATTAAAACTTATCTCGTATCCTATATCATCGCACCAGTAAAGATTGCACAATTACGTCCAACTCAAATTCATAGTTCGTTATGGTCTGCAAATATCATCGCCCGTATTGCTGGCTATTTTCTATCTATTCCTGTTGTGTGCTCACTCCATACGGTTGCGCAGCATAGTGGATTTATCCGTAATACCGTTGATTATCTTATCGATAATCTTTCACCCTTTGGTCCACAACGATATATAGCAGTATCGCCATTGGTTAAACAATCATATAATTCATTGTTGGGTGATAAAAAAATCGTGGTGATTGAAAATGGCGTGAGCCCATTTACACTCATAGCCGCCCACAAAAAAAAGAACCGGTATACCATAGGTACAATTGGCCGCTTTGTCGCCGTGAAAAATTATCATCTTTTGATCACCTTATTTGCACGGTTGCATAAAGAATTCCCCACAACACATCTCATGCTGGTAGGTCATGGCCCACTTGAACAAGAGCTGCGTGCACTCGTAAAAAACCTTGCGATCAATGATGCGGTAACATTTGTCATCAACCAACCAGGACGGGACTATTATTCATTTTTTGACTGTTTTATACAGCCTTCTGCCTATGAAGGATATGGACTCGCTGCGGCAGAAGCTCTCCATGCAGGGATACCTCTGATTGTTACTGGATATAATCGCAACCACCCTTTTGTCGTACATCACATAAGTGGCCTTGTTATTGAACCGCATGATAGCCACGCGCTCTACCAAGCGCTTAAATTTTATCTACTTAACCAACAGACTGCACAACATTACGCACAAATAGGGAAAAATTATGCGCGCAAAAATTTTTCTTCTGCGGTGATGGCAAAAAAATATCTTCTCCTGATCTTATCTTTGAAAAAAGCGCGCTATGTTCACCTTTAATAACAGCTCAATACCCATAGATCACACCTATTGGTACCTTACAAACGAAACGTGCCCTCCTCTAACCGGCTCTCAGCATGTTGATATAGTTATTATCGGCGGCGGCATGGCAGGGATATCTGCAGCACATGCGGCGGCTACCAGAGGATTAAAAGTCGCGCTACTTGAAAAAGCATTTATCGGATCAGGCGCCTCGGGTAAAAGTTCTGGCTTTATAACGCCCGATGCAGAATTTTCTTTTAGCGATTTGGTTGCACTGCATGGCCCTATTGATGCATGCCGTATCTGGAAATTTATAGAAAGTGGTGTCGAAAGAATCCGGACTTTGATCACAACACACAATATAATGTGCGAATTTCAAGAAAAAGAAACACTTGTTCTTGCAACAAGTGCTGCCGCAACAAAAAAACTATACTATGAACATGAGACACGAATAAACAATGGCCTTTCAAGTCAACTATACACGCAAGATAACATAAAAACCGTTATACAAAGCAATAAGTACTATGCCGCAGTTTCATATGGAAATACTTTTTCTATAAAAGTTTTTGATTATTGCCAAGCACTTAAAAAGATAATCCGAGGGATGGGAGTATTAGTCTATGAAAATTCGCCTGCCCATGCCCTGGAAGGTCACCGCGTAATAACTGCACATGGTAGAATTGATGCACAATATATCATTGTAGCAACTGATTATCAAGTACCAAAATTGAGCCCATTGGTCAACGATACCTATCCGGTGCAAACTTTTTTGATGTCATCTGCTCCTCTTGCAGCAGATACGGTTAAAAAAATATTTCCCGAGCACGATTGTATGGCATGGGATACCGATCTTATTTATCAATATTTCAGATTTACGCCTGACAACCGACTTCTGATGGGAGGCAGCGATCTGTTGGCAACGTATAGCACTATGAATGGATATCACCAAAAACGAATTTTTAAAAAACTTGCAAACTATCTACACACCTATTTTCCTCAGATATCAGTTGAATGGGAATATATATGGCCCGGGCTTATAGGCATCAGTAAAGATTTGCTGCCACTTGCAGGCAAAGATCCTCATAAACCGGTCTATTATATGAGCAGCGCTGCAGGCTTACCATGGGCAGCAGCCCTAGGAACCTATGCCATCGAATCACTTATAGAAAAAAATGACGAATTCGATATTTTTTTTAATCCATTTCGAAATTTTTTAATACCCCATAGGCTGCAAAAGCTTATTGGTACAAAATTAACCTTCGCTCTGTGTAACTTTCAAAAAGTAAGTAGCCTCTAATAAATAGCCCGCCTTGATATTGCCACAACTGAAATAGTCTATTGACAGGACTTCCGCAGTAGCCTGAAAGATCTGATCTGATTTGACTTTTGATTAAAAAAATACTCTCTTAGAAGGTGTAAA
>JAJZMR010000048.1:1402-8985 GCA_021847535.1 bacterium | reverse complement strand
CCGATCTGACTTGTACTGTTTGAGCGGGATTGGGAATCTGGGTCGCATACAGATCTTGTATAATCTTTCTTTGGTTTGGTATTTGAGCTTTTTCTTGCTATCTTTAAAAAATAAGAAGTTTATTTTTTAATATGTTATCTTCAGGAGCCCTTGTATGAAATATTTATTTGCTCGGTTGGCAGCGATTCGTTGTTTTTGGGTTTTAATAGTTCTTTTTAATGTGCAACTTAATGCAGCTGTGCTCCATATTCAGACAGTCGAAGAGTTGCAATCGCTTATAGCAAGCGGAAAACAGGTGATGATAAAATTTTATTCAGATACCTGCCCCCCTTGCAATCAATATAAACCTATTTTTGAGCAGGTGTCCAATGATGCCCAGTTTCAAAATATTATTTTTGTTGCAATAAGCATTAAAAAATTTCAAAAAATTGCCCAGAAATATGGAGTTACTGCGCTTCCAACGACACTTTTTATGGTAAATGGCACTATCAAAGGCCGTTCTGCTGGGCTTCAAAACGTTAATCAATTAAAAAAATTTATTGAAAACGCGTCTCGATAATTGTCCGGTTATCTTAAGTTATTAAGGGATTGTGCTTTTTTTGTCATACAACTGTTGATTTTAATTTGATTTTATTGCTAAAATAAAATTGTAAATTAAATAAATGCATAAAAATGAGGGTATTTTATGATAAAAAAAGGATTTTTTTACCTATTAGTGGTCTGTTTTATACAGGCAGATATGCTTTATGGGATGGCTGGTTCTGCTATCCGAAGATCAGCGCCGACATCGTTGCAGCAGTTGTATGGGGCTACGCGTGGTAAGGCCACCGCGACTAAACAGGCACTTAAAGATACCATTAAGCGGATACGCGAAAATATACAAGAGTTGAACAGGCAGATATTAGATACCAATCAGCTTGCTGAACGGATTCGTTTGGCTGAAGAGGCCCTTTTGAAGGCTCCTGGTCTAGCCAAAGAGCAACTGTTTGCACAGCCGCAGGAAATGGTTAAGGGGTTATCAAAGCATCTTTATCAAGAAGCGCAACGTGCGGCGCAGTCTGAGCTTTTAAAAGCTGGGCTTAAAACTGACCGGCTTAAAGAGCAGATTGGGCAAAAGGCGCGGGCTGTTGGCCGAACAGTACAAAGTGAACTGGACAGGCTTTCTAAGACAGATCTTAAAAAACTTATTTTGAAAAACGAAGCACAACGACCATCACTTTCTGAGCTTGGTTTAAATCCGTATGCTGTTGGTGGCGCTCTTGGGGCAAGTGGACTTGTGGGTGCGGGTCTGTATGGTGCGTTTCCAAGGCTGAAGGCAAAAGAGAGCGCATCATTGGCGATGAGTCCAGAAGAAAGTGAGGCTCTTAAAGAGATAGCTCAGTTACAAGAGCTTCTTCTTGAAGCGCAGATAGCGCGGAATGAAGGCAATGATCAGGCGGCACTTGAAGAGCAAAAAATAGTTTATGACCTTCTGCAAAATAAATATATATTGGTGGAAGATGCGCAGCGATTGTTTAATAGACTTGTTGATCAGGCATTAGCGCCAGATAAACTCAGACCAAGCGATTTAGACAGAGCAATAAAAATGAATGCTTTATATTATTTAACCTTATTGCTTGATCCAGCAGATGAAACTCAGCAACAAGATGCCTTAGCATTTAAATTTTTAATCAATGATCAAAGCCTTCTGGAAAAGATTAATCCTATAAACTTGTATGCAAAGCTTTTAAGGCTTGCGCAACGGGCACAAAGTCCTCTTGCTGAATATGCTCAGCAAAAATTAAATGAAAAAGACTTTTTTGCTGCTCAAGAAGCTCAAGTTGGACCGCAATTGGATGAGTCTTCTGAATCTGAAAAAGAGATCGACTAACAATATTTTTTATTTAAAGTGTATAGTTACTTTAATTGTGGCTTTATCATAAAGGAGAGAGTTATGACTAAGCATGTATATCTAAGCTTGGCAGCGATAGCGTTAATCGTGGTGCCTGTACTTGCCCAGCAAGAGCCAATAACGCAGACACGAGCAACTGATTTTATAACAACAACGACCAATACACCTAAGGTTGATGAGGCCAAAGAAAGTCATGGGGTTGGAGTAAGCAGGAAGGTTGAGCCTTACATGGGCAGAAGACTGGCGTTTATAAGGACGTTTAATTCTAACGATTAAGGGGAGTTAGTAGTATGAAGAATATGAAGAAATTATTTTTTATCTGTATGACAACAGGAGTTGTTCCCCTGTCGTATGCAAAACAAATAGACTCACAAGATGAGGCTATGGAGAGTTTTGGTCAAGAGGAAACTTCTCAGGTCGATTCGGTTGTAGATATTACGCCAGATAAGGGGCCTGAGCTAGCACTGCCTGTTATGCCTACACCGCCTGCAGAAATTAAAGCCTCGAGTGTTCAGCAGTTGCCATCAGGTGCACATGGTGCAAGCCGTGCATTTATTAAAAGACCATCTGAGGTATCGCAAGAAGTGAAGGAAGCTGCTGATCAGTTGCCCACTAACAGAGCTGAATCACGCAAACCGGGAAAAGTTCCCTTTCACCAGATGACGCAGAAGGACCAAATTTTAGTTCTGAAGCACAAGCTTGATAAATTACGCGATCAGTTGCATCAAGTGCGTGCAAAGATGCACAAGATGAAAGAAAAGTTTGCTGAACAAATTGAGCAGATAAGTGGCTCAACGCATGAATCTGAACAGGAAATTAAAGCGATTAAAAAAAGAGATGTTTATCAGAAAGAAAAGGAAGAGTAATTATGTGTAAATGTAATCACAAAAGCAGACAGGATGAACATAAATGTTGCTGTGACTGTCATGGTAATAGTAATGCTAAAAAAAGCTGCTATACCGAAAAAAAATCAGTAATAACTGAACCAAAAAAGGTAGAAGAGCCAAAAGAGTAGTTATTGAGAAAAAAAGGAACTCATATGAAAAACCATAACCAAACTAATCAAGATTGGAAGAAAAAAGAGTCTTGGAATAAAGAATTAACCAAAAATGAAAACCAAGGCGGCGTTGCTCCAAAACAGACATCAGGTAAAAAATATGAACCTGAAAAAAATTTACATGAAAAAAAGGATAACGAGTGCACCTCAGAATGCAAACGCTAACTTTTGTTAAGTGAATTATAAAAAGGCCCGGTAACTTCCGGGCCTTTTTAGTTTAATAAGTGTTTTTCTACTCCCATTCAAGCGAGCCGGCTGTTTGATATTCCGTAACGCGTGTTTCAAAGAAATTTTTTTCTTTGTTTAAATCAGTCGCTTGAGAAAGCCAGCCAAATGGATTTTCTTTAAAATATTGTTCCGGCAGTCCGATGCGAACTAATCGGCGGTCTGCAATATATTCAACATATTGACTAAATTGCTGGGCGTTAATACCTAAAAGTCCCTGCGGACATGCATCTCGAGCATAGGTACATTCAAGTTCAACAGCGTGCTTAATAAGTTCAATGATATTCTGTTGAAATTCAGGTGTCCATATTTCTGGATTTTCAGTTTTGATCGTATTGATTAAATCGCATCCAAATGCCAAATGAATACTTTCATCGCGCATAATATATTCAAATTGTTGACCAATTCCGATCATTTTATTCTGTCTGCGCAATGCAAGCATCATGGCAAAGCCAGCATAAAAAAATATTCCTTCCATGATGACGTAGTACCCAACAAGGTCGTGTAAAAATTTTTGTATATCCTCACTATTTTTGATTTCAAAGTGCGGATCAAAAATTGACTTAGTTAAATTCACTACAAAATTATCTTTTTCCTTGATCGACGGAATAGTTGTATACATCGTATAAATCATTTCCGGATCAAGACCCAAGGAATCGCAGCAGTAAATAAAAGTGTCAGTATGCACTGCCTCTTCATAGGCCTGGCGGAGCATGTATTGGCGACATTCAGGGTTGGTGACATGCTTATAGACAGCAAGAACAATATTATTTGCCGTGAGTGATTCTGCTGTTGAAAAAAAACCAAGATTCCAAAGAATAAGTCGACGCTCAGACTCAGAAAGAACAGTTGTCGATTTCCATTGCTCGACGTCTTGTTGCATGCCAATTTCTTCAGGCGTCCAGTTATTAGCTATTCCATCTTTATAATGCTGCCGGGCCCAAAGATACCGCATAGGCAGAATCTTATTTGGATCCATTTGAGAATTATTAATGATACTATTTTTTTTTCTATTTTCTATATTTGTCATAAAGACTCCTTATTGACACGATTCACAGTCTTGGGGATTATCAAGCGAGCATGACTTTGGCGTGGAAGCCTCATATTCACGTTTTTGGGTAAAGCCGTATGATTTAGCATCTAAAGTAGACTTTTCAATCTGCGTTGCTCCCAGTGAGCGGAGATAATAAGTAGTCTTAAGACCACAGTTCCATGCTGTACGGTAAACCTCATCAAGTTTTTTGCCCGATACCCCTTTTAAGAAAACATTATGCGATTGACTTTGATCAATCCATTTGCCGCGCTCAGCGGTAATTTTAATAAGCCATTCAGGGTCGAGTTCAAAAGCAGTGAGATATTTTTCTCGAATTTTTTCAGGAATTACGGCGATAGCGCTTAAATCACCATCACGATATTTTATCGTGTCAATTATCTCCTGATTCCATAGACCAATTTTTTTCAAGTCATCGACCAGATAATTGTTGATGACCGTAAATTCGCCACTTACATTTGATTTAACGTACATATTTTTGTACATCGGTTCTATGCATGGATAACATCCGGCGATCGTTGAAATCGTTGCAGTCGGGGCGATAGCCATTGTATTTGAGTTGCGCATACCCTGTTTTTTAACACGTGCTTTTAAACCATTCCAATCAAGCCGCTCTGTTCGAGAAACATCTATAGGCATACCGCGCTCTTTTTCAAGCAAATCGATAGTGTCAAGGGGGAAGATCCCACGATCCCATTTTGAACCCTTGTATGTTTGATAAGTCTCTCGCTGCGCAGCAAGGTCGCTTGAAGCTTTAATGGCAAAATAGGATATATATTCCATACTTTCATCAGCAAAATCGAGCGCCTTTTTGTGTGCGAATGAAAGATTCATTTTGCATAGTGCATCCTGGAACCCCATAACACCAAGGCCAATTGGACGATGTTTTTTATTTGACTCTTCAGCCTCTTTGGTAGGATAAAAATTAAGATCGATAACATTATCAAGCATGCGCACTGCACTGGTAATCGTCTTTTCAAGCATAGCGACATCAAGCCCCTCAGCAGTGACCAGTCGCTCTAAATTTACTGACCCGAGGTTACAAACTGCAGTTTCTGTTTCAGAAGTGTTGAGCGTAATTTCAGTACATAAGTTTGATGAATGAACAACGCCCACATGGTCCTGCGGAGATCGAATATTGCAAGGATCTTTAAATGTTATCCATGGATGTCCTGTTTCAAAAAGCCGTGTAAGCATCTTACGCCATAACTGTTTGGCTGAAATCGTCTGATGCAACGTCATGTTACCTTCACGGGCTTGCGCTTCATAAAAAAGGTAGCGATCTTCAAATTTTTTGCCATAGATATGGTGTAAATCAGCTGCTTCATGCGGAGAAAAAAGTGTCCAATTTTCATCTGCAAGCACACGCTTCATAAAGAGATCTGGAATCCAAGTAGCTGTATTCATATCATGCGTACGGCGACGATCATCACCAGTGTTTCTGCGCAAATCAAGAAAATCTTCAATATCGATATGCCAAACTTCCAAGTAAGCACATTTACCGCCGCGACGAATACCGCTGCGTGTAATAGCGACAACAATATCATTGGCAATTTTAAGATAAGGAATCACCCCTTGGCTTGTTGCTTTAATACCCCTAATATACGCGCCTGTTCCACGAATATTAGTCCAATCTGTGCCGATACCTCCTGCCCATTTGGAAAGTTGGGCATTATCACCCATACATTTAAAAATATGGTGCAAGTCGTCATTAATCGTTGTTAAGTAGCATGAGCTGAGCTGTGCTACGGGTAAACCTGCGTGAAACAAGGTTGGTGTTGAAGGGACATAGCGCAATGTCGATAAAATTTCATAAAATTCTAAAGCACGCTCATTTTTATGTTCTTCATTAAGTGCAAGACCCATCGCTATACGCATCCAAAATGCTTGAACTGTTTCGTATCTTTTTTCTTGATAGCGAAGCAAGTAGCGTTCGTAAAGCGTCTGCATACCAATATAATTAAGTAATGAATCTCGTTCAATAATGAGTGCTGTAGCTAAACGTTCAAGATCAAATTCTTGCATAGCAGGGTTGAGTAACCCCTCTTGGCATGCACGTACAATGTTTTCAACAAAAATATGGCGATAGCGTATGATATATTCTTGCTCAGAATAAACTTTGCCGCCCAATTCTCTAAAAAGTTTATGCTGCAACAAGCGCGCTGCAACCATGCCATAAGCTGGATCTTTTTCAATGAACGTCACTGTTGCAAGTATTAGCGCCTTAAACACATCAGGCGTATTAATACCATCAAATAAATTACGCAGCGTCTCTTGCACAACAAGATCACAAACAACAACGTCTGCATACCCAGTAGATGCTCTTTGAAGCAATGCGTATATTTTTTGATGATCAAACGAAAATATTCGACCATCACGTTTTTTTACTACCGACACTGTTGTTGATGACATAAAAGACACCATTCCAGTAGTCGAAACCGTTTTTTGTATATCCATACATCCCTCTACTAATCGACATCTACTGGAAAAAAATAATAAAAAAATCTATTCAGGCTGAATAGATTGCATAAATTCGGTACCTAAATAATGTATCAGTTCGATACCGGAGAATCAACAAAAATTATAAATTTTTTTTTCAAAATATATTGTCCATTTTTATTCTGTAGGCATTGATGAAATAATTCTTATTGAAATTTTTATAAAGTGGGCCATAGTTTTTAAGAAAGCTCTTTGTGTATACTCAGTGTGGGTAGTTATATTTTTTTTTATGATTCATGTATTACTGTAAGGAGACCTGATGGCGCATATGAAGAGATCTTTGTTGGCGATGTTACTTGTGCTGTGTGCAACACCGGTTGTTGCTCGCTATAACTGGAACAAGCAAAAAGAGGGCAAAAAGAAGGAAAAACCAAGAAAAGATTCTGAATGCAGGTATCGTGAGATAACCAGTGAAAAAGAATTTACTGATGCATTATCCAAAAATGGAGTAACCGTCGTTAAGTTTCATGCCCCTTGGTGTAGCGCATGTAAAAACATGAAACCTCATTATGAAAAAGTCTCAGAGGCTATGCAAGCAAATGCACAATTTCTTGCTGTTAACACAGAAGTTGAGCAGCTACAAGATCTTGCCCGTACTTTTAATGTAAAGGGCTTGCCAACAACGATCATTATCACCAAACATATGGGAGCATTATCTGAAGAAGAATTGACCCAAGAGGTGCTTAATGCGTTAGGCAAGGGGCACCTTCCTCGATCAACAGGGACAGCTGTACCGGCCAAACCAGCAAAAGAGACAGTTGAGAAAAAATCGGTAGAAAAGCGTAAAAGAGTGAAGATGGAAGAGGAAGATTAATACGTTTACGCTGTTTTTATAGAGTAAAATTATGGGGGGTGCGTAA
>JAJZMR010000048.1:0-1392 GCA_021847535.1 bacterium | reverse complement strand
CGTAAGTGGCCCTTTTAAATTAAAAGCGACTTTTGAAAAGAAAAAAAATGAGCAATAATACCAAAAACAGAGAGGGTTTTATATGTTATTGCTAAATGTGTGGAATTTAATTTTTATTTTTATAATTTTGCCATTGTTTGCGGAGAAAAAAATTGTTTATTGCTTCACTAATTATGATGAACAAAGCTTCATGGATGAAAAGGGAGATTTTTTCAAAAAAATATTTGAACCGCATTATCAGGTAAAATTTACTCCAACATTACGAGATTTGAAAAATTATGCTTATATAATTACATTGGAAATACCTCACAACGAACGTGAATATAAATATCTTTCTTTCTATCCGCAAAAAAATTTATTGTTATTTTCTTTTGAGGGACAAATTGTGCACCCTTTAAGTCATGACAAGCGTTATCATAGTTATTACTCAAAGATTTTTACCTGGAATGATGACCTTATTGATAATATTCGTTATTTTAAAACGCTTTTTCCTTATTCTGATCCATTGCCATTAATGGTAGACCCTATTCCTTTTAATCAAAAAAAATTATGTGTTCTTATGGGCACTAATAATGCATATGATCATCCGGTTGAAAATTATTCTGGTCGAAGGAAACTCATTGACTCTTTAGAAAAAATTACGGATGCAGATTTTGATTTTTATGGTTACGGTTGGTCATCTAACTATAAGCATTGGAAGGGATTTATTCCGTGGAAAAAAGGAGATTTTTCTGAAAATTGGGTTAATTTCACCTATGCGCGGCGCTTAACAAAGATTAATATTATCAAAAATTATAAATTTGATATTGTGTATGAAAATTGTAAAGATCAAAATGGCTACTTGACCGAGAGGCTTTTTGATACGTTTGCTGCAGGGTGTGTTCCTGTTTATTGGGGTTCAAAAAATATTTGTGAATATGTTCCAGCTGAATGTTTAATAATGCGTAATAGATTTAGGAATGACATCGAATTATATAATTATCTTAAAAACATGTCTGAAGCTGAATATATGCAATATCGTACCGCTATTGATACTTTTTTGGCAGGAGCAAAGGCGCGTCAGTTAAAAACTGATTATTTCATTCAGTCGATAAAGGCGGTATTAGCTTTTTAAATCAGGATATATGATTGTAAACTTTATAATCATTGTTCAAATTTTCCTCAGAAAACCGTTCTTTAAGATATTTTTTCCATAATATTGGGTAGGTTTTTTCGATCCACAAATCAAGTTTTTTGCGAGCGATAAGTGATAATTTGCGGGAATGGTACAGAAGGTCGATTCCTCGTGTACTATTGGGGCAAAAAAAGTAATCTGACGTGAGTTCGACCAAAAAAAAATCATGAAATAGTACGGAACTTTGAGGTTATTGAAGGTTTTTTGGGGTAAAAAGC
>JAJZMR010000089.1 GCA_021847535.1 bacterium | reverse complement strand
TTTTTTCTAAAAACTTGCAAAATTCATCAGTTTGGTAAAAAATAGTTACTAACATCGCGCTTCTCCTTTTTTATTATTGGGTTTAGTGCGATGTTAAATCACTTATTTTTATATTTCAAATTTCCGAACTGGCGTTAATTCATTAAAAAAGCAATTTCATTGATAGATTAAATGAATAAAGGGCATCATTCAATTAAAGATGATGCCCTTTATTCATTTAAAATTTTGTTGGAGGGTTGGTGAAGGAGATAAGATTTGTAAATAGTATAAGCATGGTATAAAAGTGTTATACTTAGGAAAAAATCATTGTATCTTTTTACCCTGACTTTATCATGAATACGACTGAATCTCTTTGGCAACAATTTGCTGAAAAAAATGGACTTTCTCAAACGCAACAGGCTCAATTTGAACTATATTATAAGATGCTTATTGCAGAAAATGAGCTTTTCAATATCACCGCTATCACCGATCTGGAATCAGTCATCACCTACCATTTTGAGGATTCTTTATATATAAAGAATTTTATAAATTTTTTCACGATTAATTCTATTTGTGATGTTGGTACAGGCGGTGGCTTTCCGGGTATTCCTTTAAAAATTCTTTTTCCGCATCTACAGGTCACTCTTTTGGAAGTAAACCTTAAAAAAGTCAATTTTCTCCATAAGGTTATTGAAGTTTTGTACTTGGAAAATATTCAGACATGCGATCTTGATTGGCGTACTTTTTTAAGAAAATCGACTACGCCCATTGATCTTTTCTGTTCCCGCGCTTCGTTGCATCCGGATGAACTTATACGGCTTTTTTCCCCGATAACTTCTTATCAGAAAAGTACCTTGGTTTATTGGGCAGCCAGTGAATGGACCCCAACTAAAAAAGAGGAGCCTTATGTTCAAACATCTGTTGCTTATGCGATGGGCTCAAGAAAACGAAAATATTGCATTTTTTCAGTCTAAGGTTAAGCTACCAAGGCAAAGAGATTACATTTTTTAGTAGGGAGTATCATGATAAAAGCGGCCAAATTACTCGCGTCAAGCTATTTTTTGGGTATCAAAGATACTCAAAATGGTAATTCATATACAACTATTTTAGCACTTTTTTTCCCTGAGCTTATTACAGCGTTTGTTTTGATGATCAATATCGTTGATGCACGTTTGGTTGCTGAGTTGCATTCTACATCACTACTGATCGCTTTGGGCGTTACCTATACGTTGTTGCATACGGTTACTAAAATAGCTGAGGGACTTTCTGTTGGTGCGGTTATTATGTGTGGACATTATAATGGCGTTGATGATAAAAAAAATGTTGGCAATACGTTGAGCGCATCTTTGTGGATATCTCTTTTAATGGGTGCTTTGATAGCAGGAGGGTTGTTTTTTGGTGCACAGCCTATTTTTGTTTGGTACCGCGTGCCAGATCGATTGGTCTCTATAGGATCTGTTTATCTCAAGGTCCGTTGTATGAGTATTTTTTGTATGTTTATCAGCTATGGAATTATTGGTTTTTTGCGCGGCATTAAAAATACACGTGTTCCCATGAATCTTTTTTTTGCAGGTGCTGCCATTTTTGTTGTTTTTGATTATCTATTAATTTTTGGCAAGTGTGGTTTTCCTTGCTTGGGTATCATGGGTTCTGCATGGGCTGCTGTTATCCAATATCTTTTTATCAGCAGTGCCGGACTCATCTCTTTGGTCAGAGGTAATTATCATAAGCTTTATGAGGTTTCATTAATAAATAGAAATATTGTTGCATTGTGCGGGAAAATTTTTGTGGTAAGTTTGCCTGTTATGATTGATAAGGCAACCCTTGCTCTTGCCAAAATGTGGTTATGCGGTTTGATCAATCCGCTTGGTAAGGTAGCTATGGGGACTTTTCATGTTATTAAAGACATGGAGCAATTTGCTTTTGCTCCAGCGATAGCCTGTGCCCAGGTGGTTACACTTTTTGTAAGTAATGACTATGGAAGTAAAAATTGGACCGGTATCAAGAGCACTATTAAAAAAATTCTTTTCTTAAGTTCACTGATGGTTTTTGCCCTGCTGATACTTTTTTCCTTAATGCCACATGTTATTATTGGGCTTTTTGATAGTAAGCGGGTATTTACACAGTTTGCAGCTACTATTTTTCCCATTATTAGCCTCCTGGTATTTTTTGATATTTTACAATTAATATTGGCCGCAGCTTTGCGAGGTGCATCTAATGTGCATGTGGTCATGCTCGTTCGCTTGGGAACGCTCATTCTTTTTTTTATGCCGATTTCTTATGGATTGTCGCTTTTACCGCTTGAAAATACCATGATTAAGTTTATTCTGATATATAGTTCATTTTATGTAGGTAACGGAATTATGGGTATCATCTATCTTTTACGATTTCGTTCAGAAAGTTGGAAGACTATATCATGGCGATAACAATTATTTCACAAGAAGAATTATTAAAATTGGCCTCTCTTTCATGTATAAAGCTTGAAGAACATGAAATTGAACCTTTAAAACAGAGTTTAGAGGCTGTTTTGGCATATGCTTCGCGCTTAAAGGATGTTGCTGCCCTCTACGCAGATAGTAGCCAAGGAGCTTCTGTTGCCAATGTATTTCGTCAAGATAGTGCACATCTTTGTACTGAAGGGCTTGTTGAACGTGCGCCCGTATATGAAAATAATTATTTTGTTGTGCCCGTCATTATAAAGCAGTCATAAAAAGGTTAATAATCATGAATAATTATGCTTTTGCTTCCATTAAAGAACTTTCGCAAGCTCTTGCAGATAAAAAAATTTCAGTTTCTGAACTGGTGACCTATTTTACACAACGCTTTAAAAAATATGATGGCGATATACAAAGTGCGCTTGAAATTTTTTCAGATGATTCAATCATGCAGGAACACAGCACTTTTACGCATGTTCAGGGCAAACTTTTTGGGATCCCAGGGCTTATTAAAGATAATATTTGTCAAAAAGGACGCATTACTGCCTGTGCATCAAAAATGCTCGAAAATTACTGCGCATCGTATGATGCAACGGTTATAGAATACCTAAAAAGAGGTGGCGCTCCATTACTTGGCCGTGCAAATATGGATGAATTTGCCATGGGAAGTTCAACAGAAACATCAGCTTTTTGTAAGACATTTAATCCCTGGGATTTATCGACAGTCCCGGGTGGATCAAGTGGAGGATCAGCAGCAGCGGTTGCTGCTGGGCTCGTCCCTTGGTCTTTGGGAACGGATACGGGAGGATCTGTCAGGCAGCCTGCATCATTCTGTAATCTTGTTGGGTCAAAGCCAACCTATGGACTTGTCTCTCGTTATGGTCTGATAGCCTATGCTTCTTCGCTTGATCAAGTTGGGGTTTTAACACGAACCGTTTATGATAATGCATTGGTATTATCAGAAATTGCAGGACATGATCTACGGGATGCGACAAGTCTCCCGATAAAAAAAATTGATTATACGCAATTTCTTGATAAAAAAATTCCTGTCGGATTAAAAATAGGAGTGATTGTGAATGCGCTTGAAGCCGAGGGTGTTGATAGTGATGTTGCGCATCTTTTAGAAGATGTTCTGCATACGTATGAAAAAGCTGGCGCTTCTATTAAACGGTTAAGGTTACCAGCAATGGATTATGGTGCAGCTGTATATTTTATGGTTAGTCGTGCTGAGGCTGCTTCAAACTTGGCTCGTTTTGATGGAATACGGTACGGATATCGTGATAAGTCCGCTGAATCATTATCTGATCTTTATATTAATGATAGGTCGCAAGGTTTTGGGTCGGAAGTTAAGCGGCGTATTCTTATCGGAAATTATGCCCTTTCGAGTGCATTTAAAGAAGTTGATCTACTTTTGATGCCAACAACTCCATCTGGAGCATTTAAACTTGGTGCCTTTGATAATGATCGGCTTAAAATGGATCTGCAAGATTATTTTAACGCGTCTGCTAATTTAACGGGCGTGCCCGCTTTATCGGTGCCTGCCGGTTTTACCAAACAGGGAATGCCTGTAGGATTTCAGCTGCTGGGGCCAGATTTATCCGAAGGGCTATTGTTGCATGTTGCATATGCTTATGAGCAACAGACAGCGTGGCATACGATGTACCCTGCGCATTATATGGGCGCATAGATCTTTTGAAATGGTCTGTTGAATGTCATTCTTGAGCTGCAGTAAGCTAGTTAAAGGGACTGCTGCTCAAGGGGTTATTAAGACATGGCCAAATATTTTTTTTCACGTATAGCGCTTATCGTTACCATTTTGGATATTCATGCTCATCGCGGAAATCTGGAAGATGTTGAACACAACCATAGTGCATTGTGTTATCGAAATAATGAGATATCATGGTTTTTGGCTAAAACACTCTATGTGATGGCAGATTTTAATAAGTATCTTTTTTTATCACCCGGAACGTATCGTATTTTATTTTCAAGCGCTCCGTTTTATGGGATAGGGCGAATTCTCGATTGTAAAACACAAAATTATTTTTATAATGCAGAAAAACATAAAAATATCCATCAACTTGTTCCAGTCTTTAAAAAAATCGTAGATCCATTAATGGGAATTTCGATATCAACGCTTATTCTTTTACAATTTTTTTCGCGTGATGAGCATACACGTTATGTTTCACACGTGTTTTTAAGTGCGTTGCCCTTTTTATGGGCATATAAAAATATTATTAAGCAAATACCATGTAAAGGCTCAATACGTCCAAAAAACGAACATTTTTCACCGCATTGCATGTATTACGGCGGGTTTCCTTCTGGGCATACATTGGAGGCTGTTTTTATGGCCTACCTTTTTGGTACAGAATTAGGGCCCAGTTATATGGTTCCACTTTCTGCATTTGCAACACTTGTTATTATACAATCAGTAACGAGCAATAGACACACATTATCGCAGGTTGTTGCAGGTGCCGCCCTAGGGGCAATTTTTGGTGCGGCATCTAAAAAAGTTGTTACTGATGCCTTACATCATAAATGGGGCTGTGGTATCATTGTTAATAGATCTGGCTTTAATATTTCTTTTGAGAGAAAATTTTAATCTTTATGTACATCAAAACCACTCGTTTATTTATTTTTCTTCCTCTATTTGTCTATGGTTTATGGTACTATCCACGGGTTATAATAACGCCGCTTTATTGGAGTATAAGCTGTGTGACTTACTATTTTTTAGCATTATATTCTTTTACCTTTCATCCATTTCATAAAATTATTTCTTTTTGGCGTCATTATAATGAGTATCATCAGATCATTGAAAATAATTATAAAGAAAGATCTTATTTGTTGGAAGAACTCATTAAAAAAGAGTCTGCTTTAGTGCGCTGTCAAAAATTACATGAACTTGGTATACCTTATAAAAATGTTGATGCGATACCGCTTGAAATTGTTTGTCAAATTATTTACAAGCAGCTTAATCAGCAAAATTCTTTTTTTATTATCGATAAAGGATCACTTCATGGCATTTGTGTTGATATGGTGGTCGCAGTGAACAATCTACTTTTGGGACGAGTTGTTGATGTATATCCCTGGTATGCACATGTAATGCCGGTGACAGACGCTCGTTGTTATGTCCCTGTTGTGTGTGCAACATCCGGGGCACATGGCGTATTTCATGGCGATCAGATAGATTTTGTCAGCCATTTGGAGCCATTAGTTGTTGACGAGGTTGTATTAACCAGCGGCGATGGGCTCATTTATCCTGCAGGGCTCGGGGTTGGCCGTATTAAAAAATTTACTTTGCATAATTTAGGATTCTTATATGAGGTTAACGTTGCCCCTCTTGCAGATTTTTCCCATATTGATTATTGTTATGTCCTTTCAAAAAATACCCAAAAGGCTCTGATGAGTATGGGCAAGGTTGATGCATGATTGTCCAAGGCTTAAAATATCAGTGGCATATGCCTGAGGTAAATCAATATACAGTTGCTTGTTTGGCGGCAGAAGTTTCATTACCTATTCCGCTTACACATGCTTTATATGCGCGTGGTTTGACAACGGGTACTCTTTTGCAGCAATACCTTACAAGTTCAGAGGAAAAAGATGTTGCTGATCCTGGATTGCTCAAGGATGCGCAAAAGGCAGTTGATAGAATTTTACAAGCGATCAATCGTGGTGAAAAAATACTTATTGCGGGTGATTATGATGTTGACGGTATTACTTCGTCTGCGCTCATGATGCTTTGTCTTTTGCCGTTGCATGCTCACGCAAATTTTTTCTTACCCAATAGGCTTAAAGATGGCTATGGATTATCGTGCAAAACAGTGCAACGGGCTTATGATAATGGGTATAAAGTAATTATCACTGTTGATAATGGCATTAGTGCGTTTGAGCCTGCAAAGCTTGCAATGAAATTGGGAATAGACCTTATTATTACGGACCATCACAGACCACAGAATCATCTTCCAGATGCCTTTGCGATTATAGATCCCTATCAGCCAGATTGCGCCTATCCATATAAATTATTTGCTGGGGTCGGCGTAAGTTTTAAACTTATGTCGCTTTTGTACGCACAGCTGAATAAAGAGTTGCCGGATCCTGTATATGAACTCTTATTGCTCGGCACCGTTGCGGATGTTGTGCCCTTGACGGGTGAAAATAGATTTTGGGTGCGGCATGGATTACAAAAAATAGCGCGCGAGCATAGTTATAGCTTGACTGTTTTAAAAAATAATGTTGGGTTTAAAAAATCTTCATTAACTTCACTTGATATTGGTTTTTTCATCACGCCACAAATTAATGCGCTTGGGCGGTTACAAGATGCTCGTTCTGGCGTCAAATTTTTAGTCGGGTCTGATAAAGCGGTCACTCAACAGGTTGGTGCGGTACTGGCAGAGCTTAATCAAGAACGCAAAGATCTTGAAAAAGAGATTTTTACCGGCATTGTTCAACAAATTGATCAGGGGGTTCTAGATCCATACGCCGCACGTGTCATTATTGCATTACATGATGAATGGCCTGCGGGAGTTATTGGGCTTGTTGCCGGAAAGTTGGCAGCTGCTTATAATGTCCCTGCTATTCTATTGCATAAAAATGGAGATGGCATCTTAAAAGGTTCATGTCGGTCTGTTGCCGCTATGGATATTTTTAAAGCTTTGAATGAAGTAAAAGATCTTCTGATAAATTTTGGCGGCCATCCTATGGCAGCTGGTCTTTCACTTAAACAAGAGTATCTTTCTGAATTTAAAAAACGGCTTTCTCTCTATACATTAAAGCATATACCCGATGAATCACTGGTTAAAAAAATTACCTGTGACGCACCATTATTATTTTCCGATATAACACACAAACTTGGTACGGCGCTTCATTACCTTGAGCCCTTCGGCTGCGAAAACCCTCAGCCACTTTTTTTTATCGAGCATGTTACTCTCGTTGAAAAGCCGCAGTTATTAAAAGAACAACATGCTAAGGCACGATTTTTTTCTGACGGGGTGATAAAGTCTGCTATTTTTTTCAACAGGCCTGATATATATTTTTGGCTTCTTGAGCATAGCGACCAAGAATTCAAGCTTGCAGCATATCTTAATGAAAATGAATGGAATGGCAAAGTGACACTCGAGTTGCAAGGTATTGATATAGCCATTTAGTGGTCTATTCCTATTTTCTTGCACTTATAGAGAGTTTTTAATTACTCTAAAAAAGGGAATCCATTCACGGCTGAATTAAGAGGGGGGCTATGATGAAAAAAATAACCGTGGTATATCTATTATTTTTATTTGTCCGAATTGCAAGTAATTTCCAATGGGGAGTTATTGGTGCGGGGCCAGCAGGTATTGCAGTGGTTGGCTTATTGCTCGATTCTGGTGTTCCTGCGCATAAAATCGCCTGGATAGATCGCGAATTTAATGTAGGACGTATCGGTGAGTATTACCAAACAGTTCCGGGAAATACTAAAACTTCCCTTTATATAGAATTTATTCAATCATGTAGGACATTCCAAGAGTGCAAATCGGATGCGCTTTCTGATCTTTATACGTATGAACTTTCAAAGGAGTATCCTCTGTATATTATCGTTAAGCCTTTACAAGATATTACCAGATATATGCGCACGCACGTTGTTTCGCATCAGTCATCGTTAACAGGATTGGAATTCAATGATAATGTATGGCACATTGAACTTGCAAATGGTCACGAGTTTGACGCTGAACGGGTGGTACTTGCAACAGGGTCTCACCCTCAATCATTAGGCTATCAAGAATGTTCAGCTGAAATTTCACTTGATAGTGCGCTTAATAAGGATTTGCTTGTTGATCTTGTTACAGTAGATGACACGGTGGCAGTTGTAGGAAGCGCTCATTCTGCTGTGCTGGTCCTTAAATTTTTGAGCGAGCTGCCTGTTGGACGTATAATAAATTTTTATAAAAAGCCTTTTGTCTACACACAGGATATGGGTGGGTGGCAATTATATAGTTCATCGGGGCTTAAGGGGGTTGCTGCGCAATGGGCTCAAGAAGTACTTGAAAAGAGACCTCCTTGTAATTTAGTTCGCATTTTTAATTCTGAACGTGCTCGTCAAGCATGGCTTCCTTTATGTACAAAAATTATTTATGCTGCAGGATATGAAAGAAATCCTATTCCTGGATGTCCACCTGATATGGCATATGATACACATACAGGAGTTATCGCACCAGGACTTTTTGGTATCGGCATAGCATTTCCCGAAGTTGTTGTAGACCCTGCGGGCAATACAGAATACAAAATAGGGCTCAATAGTTTTATGCAGCATGCCCAACAGATGCTACCTAAATGGTTGCGAGCAAAAGAAGTAACAACACGCTTTGCACAATTTGAAGATTTATTTGATATTCATCTTTTATAAGAATATAAAAAAGGGGATGATGTATATCATCCCCTTTTTTGGTGCGCCAGGCATGGTGCACATTCAATGAGGTGAAAGTCCTCAGCGGACCGTAAAGGCCGGAACCGCACGTCTAAGCAAGCGTGTCATCGTGAGATGGGATTCGAAGGAAGCCTATGACGGAAATTTTGATCTGACGCACAGAAACCAGATATAAGGCCTACTCGACTGGTAATTGGGCTATAGACCAAGAAGCCATATAGCCTCTTGTAAGTCGAGGTGGTAAATCTGGCAGAGCCCAAATGAAGAACGTGCACATTACCCTGGGAGATCTCATGATCTGCCAAAAAAATGGCGATCGTGTTGGCAACAATGCGAGATAGATCATAAGAAGTCAGCAGAGGCCATAGTAGCTGGACAAAAAGCGAAGGGGTGAATCTTTTAACAACAAGGATAACTAAGGTGCACCCGGTGCAGACAAAATGACGGTTTATGAATTGAAGGACTGGCTTTCTAAAAATACAGGACTGACGCATAAGCTGTAGTGGTTTCGACTCGATCTGACAAAGTCACTGAGTTTGGCGTATGTCAGATTAAAATCAGCCTAAATATTTTTCTTGCCATATTTTCTTACCATCAATGAGGGTATCAAAAGGCGTTCTACCA
>JAJZMR010000015.1:857-9490 GCA_021847535.1 bacterium | reverse complement strand
AAGTGAAACATTTCCGCAGAGTTTTTTCCAGATTTGATAAATCGGCTAGATCTTATTTAGCATTTTTACAATTTGCAGGGATGCTCATTTGGCTCAGATAAAATTTGGTTCACAGAACCTACAAAAAGGTTGCAAGATCACTTTCTGCCGACATTTTTGCGTTCACCAATCAAGGTTAATTCCGTTTCTTTTTCTAAAAACTTGCAAAATTCATCAGTTTGGTAAAAAATAGTTACTAACATCGCGCTTCTCTTTTTTTATTATTGGGTTTAGTGCGATGTTAAATCACTTATTTTTATATTTCAAATTTCCGAACTGGCGTTCTTTAAGAACGTCTAGAATATATCTTAAAATAACGTGAATTCGATCTAAGAAAAAGTTAACAAAAGTCAGGTCTGTCGCTAAGATGTCCTTGATTCTAAAGAGGAGGCTTAAAAATGACAGACCTAACTTATATTTTCTGTGAAATTGATGATTTTTGCAAAGATTTTGAAAAATATTTTGGCAAGCGGGCGCTAAGCAGTAGCGATAATGTGCGTAACCGAGAAATGCGAATGACGCTTGCAGAAGTAATGACGATATCAATTTACTACCATGAATCAGGGTTTGTAACGTTTAAAGATTATTATGAAAGACAAGTTCTCCCGCATATGGCTCATGATTTTAAGCTTGTATCATATAATAGATTTATCGAGCTTCGCAAAATGGCGATGCTGCCTCTCTTAGTATTTCTTGTGACGCGCAAAATGGCGAAGTGTACTGGCATATCATATGTCGATAGTTTTCCAATTAAAGCGTGTCATATCAAACGAATATCGTACATAAAATTATTCGTCAAGATATTTTATAAAACGAACACAATAGTGAGATATTGTATATAAAATCTGGTGGACTATGTCTGTAAATATACAAAAGCGAAGTACTGAAAAACATTAAGTCCGCAAAGTACTTCGCTTTTGTGATAATTATCCAATCCTATCAAAAAAACCTAGACCAGAACTTCATCCACCATTGACGTTCTTCTTTGTCGTAGAAATATTCCTTCAACCATAAATGCCAAATTATGAGGAATATTATCACTCCTATTAAACTATGTTGCCATTGTGTCATTTTCTACTCTTTAAATAAGGTTTAATAATATAGAATTTAACTATATAGTGAGTTAATGCTCCCAATAATGAGATTATTACGCACTCATACCAATACCACATAGAATTTCCTTATTTATCAAACAGGGCCAGTCATACCCATGCCAGCCATTCCAGCTACAGCACCAGCAGCAAGAGCAGTTGGTTCAAAAAAAGGAGCAGCGCAACCAGTTAAGAAAGTGCCTACAACTGGAGCTGCAGGACCAGTTAATCCGGCTATAATCCAAATTGGGCCATAAGTGACAGCTCTAACAAGATTCTGCCCAACTACAACACCAAAAGCAGCGCCGAGAAATCCGCCACCATTTCCACGAACATGCATATCAAGCTTGAATTCACCATTGGTAAATTGATCAGCCTTGATAGTGCCATGTCCATTATTCAAAAAATGAGCCAATTGTTCATCGGTCATTTTTTTTAATGTGTGTGAAACATCATGATTTCCTACTTTATGAAGTTTGCTCTTGGTGAGAACAAAATAGTCTTCCTTGTCCTTGAGCACTTTTAATACGCCTAATTTCTGAGCGGCAGACAATCCAGTTTGATGGATCATAAGACCGTCAGACTCAGATGCGAAAGCATTGAGGCATAAAAGTGATAATGAAATTGCTGCAAATCGTGACAGCTGATTTGACCATTGTGACATGATCGCTCCTTGAGTAATTGGTTGAAAAAACTAACTACTCTCCCCTTGCTATATAAGTATATAGTGACCCCCTTTGTCAAGACACGAAAATGAATTTATTTAGGAGGCAAGACACCCTCCAGGTTAATAGAATGATTTTGTAATTTAAATTGTTCAAAAAGTTGTTGCTTTGTGGGAACTTTTTTTAATTCATAAATAATGTTCGGTGTATGGTAATTAAGGGCTTGGTGAAAGCGTTTTTCGTTATAAAATGTTATAAATTCATGTAGCGCTGATTTTGCTTGAGCAACAGTATCAAAGCTATGAAGGAAAACATTGTCTGCCCAACGGCCCTTGCCATCCATGCTTATAAAAATACCCTTTTGCGTTAAAGCTTCGATCCATGCGGTGCTTGTAAACTGACAACCTTGATCGCTATTAATAATCTCAGGAACCTCCTGTTTTAAGGCGCTATTTAAAGCTTCAAGGCACGAAGCTGTATCTAAGAAAGTTGACAATGACCAGCCCATAATCTTTCTGCTAAAAACATCAATTAAACAAACCAAATAAACGAACCCATGACGCATTTTTATGTAAGTGATATCAACTTGCCAAACTTGATTGGGCCGATCTATTATCACTCCACGCAAAAGATATGGAAACACCTTGTGCTGAGGATTTCTTAAGGTTGTTTTTTTAGCAGGATAAATCGCCTTTATTCCCGCCAAAGTTAGTAGATTTTGAACTCTTTTGTGATTAACAATAAAGCATTTTTTCCTCAACGCCCTCTTTCTGAGCTATTTCTGTGTTGCAGTAAACATTTTTCTAGTTCTCTCTCTGTAACAAGAAATGAATACTTAGTTGCCACGGCATGGGCATGTTTTGCCTCTTCATCATTTGGAAAAACATGTGCTTTTATCTCCTTGCTTATGACTAATGACTGATAAGCAACACTGACATAGGGACCAGCTACTGATAATCCCTTGACGGTTTCACCGATAACTGCTTCGAGTGTAATCGACGCGGTTTTAGTAACTATTTTTTACCAAACTGATGAATGTGGAATTATCGATTCAGTCGGTAATGTTCTGAAAAATGTTTTTCGACTTGAACACTCTCGCCATCGTTCGCCTAAAAATTTTTTAGCGCATATTGTGATAACCGTCGTCGCCTATTGTTTTAAACCGGCTAAGCCTTCAATTGCCGCTAAAGTATCCGCTCTTTTGCCCGCTTGATTATTTCCGAATTGGCGTTATTTAATTTTCGGCCGTGTATTCACGAGACAATCATACCCCACAAAATCTTTTCTGGGCTCTATAGTTAATGACACAGCACAATCAGCATGTTCCTGGCAACGAGTAATCGCCCGCTCTAAGGGCTTTAACTTTTCTTGCAATAGACTCTGAGCATCAGGGCACTTGTCGTAAAAAGATGTATTGATATAAATCTCACGCATAAAAGCATTTTCTAAACCATATATATCGGCATACATAAACAAAAATATACTTTTTTTATTTTAACGAGCTTGAATAAAGCAGAATCAGACTTCATCTTTCATCGACCTCCATTTTAATTAAGATAGGGGTAATTTTAAAAAAAATTCAAGACCGAATAGCTCAAAGTCTTGTGTTTGAAAATTAGCCGCACGTAGACTAGTGGTAAGGGACAAAAGGAGTAAAGGGGGGAGTTGTCATGAAAAAAAACCTAAGACAATCGAATAGTGATACGACACCAGAGATATTACCGGTGATTCCAACTATAGACATAGTTGTTTTTCCCCGTATGATTGTGCCGCTTTTGGTTCTTGATGAAAGAATCATTAAGGGCATTCAAAAATCAATTGACCAAGAAAACAAAAAAGTTTTTCTTATCGCATCGCGCAAACAATCGCCAAATTCCCACGGGGCTATCGGAACAAAGGATTTATACGAGGTCGGAACGGTCGGCTCGATCATGCGCCTGATAAGGATCCCTGAGGGAGGTATTAAAATTTTGGTCCAGGGGATCGAAAAAGGCTTTGTCAGTGAAATGAGTGTTGATGAGGAGCTTCTTACAGCTAAGGTTCATATATTCGACCAGCATCATAGTGAAGATACATTAGAAATTAATGCGCTTATAAAAAACATAAAGTCTGTTTCTGAAAAAATGGCTCTTTCTGGACATTCTTTAAGTCCAGACTTTCATTTAATTATATCAAAAATGCATGATCCAGAAAAAATCGCCGAATTTATTTTATCCCACCTTACGCTTAACGTGGAAACAGCACAAAAACTTTTAGAACTAGAAAGCTTTGAAGCATTTCTAGAAGAGCTGTATCTTTTAATATCACAAGAAGTCGAAGTCTCCCAAACACAAGAACGCATTAAGAACAGCACACGCGAATCGATGAACAAGTCGCAAAAAGAGTTTTTTTTAAGGGAACAACTTAAAGCGATTAAAAAAGAATTGGGTGATGAAGAGACACAAGAAATTGATAAAATCAGAGAGAAGCTTGAAAGGCTTTCGCTTGCAGAAGAAGCGCATACCGAAATTAATCGCCAGATAAATCGACTTGAAAAAACTTCTCCTGATTCAATGGAGGCTGCGGTCTTGAGGAATTATCTCGATCTTGCGCTATCGCTCCCTTGGAATATTCACACGCAAGACAATTTAGACCTTACTCACGCAAAACAAGTCCTTGATGAAGACCATTATGGGCTTAAAGAGGTTAAAGATCGTATTCTCGATTTTATATCGATCAAAAAATTAAAAAAAGATGGCTTTGCCCCGATACTTTGTTTTGCTGGGCCTCCAGGAACAGGTAAAACATCGTTGGGCAAATCTATAGCACGAGCGCTGTCTCGAAAATATTATCGCGTTTCTTTAGGGGGCGTTAAAGACGAGGCAGAAATCAGGGGCCACCGACGCACCTATGTCGGCGCCATGCCAGGAAGATTTATACAAGGCGTGCGTAAAGCTGGATCATCTAATCCACTCATTATCATTGATGAGCTTGATAAAATTGGAGCCGATTTTCGTGGTGACCCATCCGCTGCAATGCTGGAGATTTTAGATCCTCAACAAAATAAAAATTTTTATGATAACTATCTCGGGATACCATTCGATTTCTCTCAAGTACTTTTTATAGCCACCGCGAATAATATTGAAAATTTATCAGAGCCGCTACGGGACCGCATGGAAATTATACAATTGAGTGGCTACACAAATGAAGAGAAAAAAGAAATTGCAAAAACACATCTATGGCCACGTGCGCTTCATGAAAGTGGCTTAAATAAAACATCCCTGCACCTTTCCGATCACTTGCTTTTAGAGCTTATCAACAGTTACACGCGAGAGGCCGGAGTTCGCGACATTGACCGTCTCTTAAAAAAAATATGTGCAAAGACGGCGCGCATTTTTGTTGAAAAAAATATAATAGAACCAATAACATCAGAAAATCTTGAACTTTATCTTGGGCCACGCAAATTCATTGATGACGAATATGATCATCGTGCTTTAGTAGGGATAACCAATGGACTCGCGTGGACATCAGTCGGCGGGGAAATGCTTAAAATTGAGGCGATCACCATGCCCGGCAAAGGACGCCTGTTATTGACGGGCCATTTGGGAGACATCATGAAAGAGTCTGCCCAAGCAGCACTCAGTTATGCCTGTGCTCATGCACAAGAATTTAATATCGAACCCAAAATGTTTACTGAATATGATATTCATATTCACGTACCTGCTGGCGCGATTCCTAAAGATGGCCCTTCTGCAGGAATAACTATGCTGACCTCGATACTTTCGGCGCTTACTCAGCGGCCGATTAATGCAGAATATGCGATGACTGGAGAGCTTAATTTGCGTGGCGATGTCATGCGAATCGGGGGCATTAAAGAAAAAATATTAGCTGCAAAACGGAATCATATCACCCATATCATTCTTCCACAAAAAAATAAAAGCGATCTTGCAGGGCTTGAAGATATTACCCAAGATATCCAACTTATTTGGGTAAGCCATGCTAATGAGGTGTTACATCATGTACTTATGCCACAGGAATTGAAAAAGGCACTTGCATAAAAAAGCGTCTGTTTTATCAAACATCCAATAAACTACGGGCCACTTGATAAAGATATGGATTATCTTGAACGAGTGGCCTAATAATAGCATACAGCGGATACGAATAAATATTTTTTTCGATCGCTGCACCACCCGGCCAAAACCGAATTCCATAGTCAGACTGAACATGCGTTTCTAAAAAAATATGCATACTCTTGATTCTCTTATTGATACCCGCTTTTACTCCAACCGGGACAACCTGTTCTTTTAATTGTATCAGGTAATCGACTTCAGCCTCGCTCGATCTATTTTCTCGATTCCAATAAAATAGACTCTCTTTATGAATCGGGTCAGAGTATGCCAAAAGCTCTTGCGCGACAAATGCTTCAACGATTTGTCCTTTGTTCACCAAGGCATTTAATGGCTCTATAAACCATGGGATGATGTCAAGCTTGAGTAATGCCTGGCTCAGCCCAACATCCAAAAATACAATTTTAAATATATTCGAGTCTGCTTGGGCCCCTAAAGGTATTCCCTGTCCAGCGCTATACATAACTTTGTAAATCAGTCCCGCTTTTTCAAGAAGTTCCAAGGCGGGAGCAAGTTCTCTTTTTTGATACTCCCCGATGCGCGCATACATGAATTTTTGCGCAAGCTGTTCGATTGCTTTCAAAAACAAAAGGTTAAGATATTTAATCTGATGCTTCTTTGCATATTTTCCAAAATCTTGCTCGTACGCATAGATAAGTTCTGAATGAATAATTTTAACATCTCGAGATCCACGCGTTCTGATCCATTGGTTGATCGCAGCAGGCATTCCCCCAATTGCCAGATATACCCCCACTAAATTGACAAGTTTCTCGTGCACTGCTTCATTCATAGCATCAATTAACGATAAATCTAGAATACTTTTTGCCCATGTTTCATGACCAAGGGCAACTAAAAATTCTAAAAATGATAATGGGTACATATATAAGGTCGAAACTCGACCAACCGGAACCCCGACCTGCTCTATTGCAAAATCTAAAAGGGAGCCGGCAGCAATAACATGTAAAGCGGGGACCTTTTCATAAAAATAGCGCAAGGCAATAAGTGCCTGTGGAACATTTTGTATTTCATCAAAAAATAACAGTGTTTTGCCGGGCACAATTGGCTGTTCTAAAAATTCTGAAAGTTGAAACATTATGCGATCGACGTCCAGATCTTTTTCTATAATTTTACGAGCCAATTGATTTGATTCCAAATTTATTTCTAAAAAAAAATCAAATTTTTTGCCAAGCATACGGACAGCATGTGTTTTGCCAACCTGCCGAGCCCCGCGCAAAAGCAATGGCTTTCTTTCGGCGCGATTTTTCCATTCTATTAAAAAATGATCGACCAGTCTTTTCACCTATTATTTCCTCACCTATGTATAAAAATCAAACTTAGTTTGACTACCTTTTGTAGGAAAATCAAGGTAAAAAAAATTGTATCTCTGTGCAGCAAAAAAATAAGATGGTATACTACATTTTAAATAAAGTATTCTTTCTTTAATGTAAAAGGCATTCTTATGCAATCCACTGGCACAACAGCACATGGTATTGTTATTCGAGCAAGCGGCACGGTCATTGATGTTGAATTTCCCCGATCACATACCCCTGCAGTTTATCACGAGCTTTGTATACACTGGCCAGCAACTACTGATGAAACACCAGCTCGTACTGCTCGCCTTGAAGTTGAACAGCAATTGGGCGATGGCATTGTTCGCTGCATTGCACTTGAAAACATTTTTGGTATCGCTCGTGGACTTTCTGTTACTGACACAGGAAGCCCTATACGCGTCCCTGTTGGCAATCAAACACTTGGACGTGTCTTTAATGTTCTTGGCAACCCTATCGATGAGCGAGGGCCCATCTCACATGAACTGACTGATGTTATTCATAAGGACCCACCACCTTTTATTGATCAAAAAATTGAAAATGTGATTCTTGAAACAGGCATTAAGGTCATTGACCTTATGTGTCCCTACCTAAAAGGCTCCAAAATAGGCCTTTTTGGCGGTGCTGGAGTTGGTAAAACAATTTTGGTAACTGAGCTTATTCGAAATATTGCCATAGAACACCAAGGCGTATCAGTTTTTACCGGTGTTGGTGAACGAACACGTGAAGGGAATGAGCTTTGGCTTGATATGAAAAAATTTAATGTCCTTGATAAAGCGGTATTAGTTTTTGGCCAGATGGGCGAAATGCCGGGGGCTCGTTTACGCGTCGCGCTTACAGGGCTTACCATGGCTGAATATTTCAGGGACAAAGAACAAAAAGATGTCCTTCTTTTTGTTGATAATATTTTCCGTTTCGTACAAGCCGGCTCTGAGGTATCCGCTCTGTTAGGCCGAATGCCCTCAGCGGTTGGTTATCAACCCACACTCGCTTGGGAAATGGGTGCTTTTCAAGAACGAATTACTAACACGATTCAAGGCGCCATAACATCAATACAGGCAGTTTATGTGCCGGCAGACGATATTACAGATCCTGCCCCAGCAACAACATTCATGCACCTTGATGCTAATACAGTACTTTCGCGCAAAATGGTTGAAATTGGACTTTATCCTGCCATAGATCCGCTAGATTCAAACTCTAAAGGACTTTCAAGTGCCACCGTTGGCGAACAACACTATAGGATCGCACGTGCTGTACAGGGTATTTTGCAACGATATAAAGAGCTTCAAGATATTATCGCGATCCTTGGCCTTGATGAGCTTTCTGACGAAGACAAACAGCTGGTTAAACGGGCTCGACGCATCCAACGTTTTTTGACACAACCTCTTTTTAGTGCGGAGTTTG
>JAJZMR010000015.1:0-847 GCA_021847535.1 bacterium | reverse complement strand
AGTGGCGTTCCGGGTAAATTTGTTAAACTTCATGATACAATCAATGGATGTGAGCGCATTATTTTAGGTGAATTGGATGACCTTCCCGAGGCAGCCTTTTACATGGTCGGCACTATTGAAGAGGTGTATCAAAAGGCAAAAACACTCACATGAAATTACTTATTTTTTCATCAATTGCAACCCGTGAATATGACATCACGTATTTAGAAGTCGAAACTTCTGTGGGTAATTTTGTTATTCTTGAAGGGCATGCTCCGCTTCTGCTTATTTTAAAAGCTCAAGAACCTATTATTTTTAGCCGAATAACATCGCCTGAAAGTCACGAAAAAGAGATACTGCCCCATGGCGGGATTTTGAAAGTCGAGCGGGATATTGTGCGCCTGGTAGCAATAACATAAATTTTGAGCACAAGAAAAAATAAATCAAATCCACAGAAAGTTACTCTCATGAATTTTACAAAAATCCCGTTTTTTGCGTTATTACTCGTCGCGCTTTCCACGAGTTGTTCTGAATCAATGTTTGTTTATCAGCAAGAACTTCAAAATTTTATAAACAACCCTGACTATAAACTTATCTTTGATCAAGAGGCAAAACCAGAAATACAGGCAATCCATCGTGATTTAGTTAACTTCACCGAGCTATCTGGCTTTCAGCGCGCTGTACGCTCAGCTTTTTTGGGCCTTGATACAGTGGTCATCACCGATAAAACTATGCCAACGCTCTATTTGTTTGTTAAAAATTTGTGCGACAAAGTGGATATCGAGCAACCCACTATTTTTTTAACCACAAAAACGGTGGTTTATAACGCCGCTGCACAAAAATTGCTCATGAGCAGCGGAGCAATGAT
>JAJZMR010000070.1 GCA_021847535.1 bacterium | reverse complement strand
GAGCTCTTTGATCGATATACCCATTAAGCATTTGCATCGGCGGTTGCTATTTTTCAGCAGCACGCGTTAATCCAGGCATTACGAATATCCCTGCCTGTATCATATTTCTCATAAAAAACCCCTTTATTATTTATTAATTACTTATATTTAGGAATTATTATTTTTCGAACTATCTATTATTGACGAAGTTATCTAAACCCACTTGCCGCACAGATGGGCACGGCTGCACAGTCGACCACTTATTTTTAGTTTTTCCAACCGATTTTGCAGATGTTATTTCTCTGCCTTTAATCGACAATTCATCCGTTGCCCCTGAATTATGCGTTAAACTATCGGACTCTAAATTTGATTCCGTTCGGTCTTGAACCTTTTCCATCTTTTCTTGAGTCTTGTGAGCCGCTTTTTCTGGATTTACCGATAGATTTTCGTCCTTTTCACTTGATTTCACAGACTCTACAGGCCTACTGCGTCTCTTACCTAAAAAAAAGGTAAAAAAATCTTTGCCTATATAATAAAAATCTGCGACATCTCTTGATATGCACTCAGGCGCGAGCAATATAGCATAAATCGAGGCATTGACTCCTTCTGTCACGGCACTATCAAAACTGCCAACAAGCGACATTACAGCCCAATTCTGCTCAGAGCTCTGCTTGGCAAACCCCTGCTTTATAGCTATGGCGGTAGTCACCACATCAAGACTATCCCAA
Source organism: bacterium (assembly GCA_021847535.1). GTDB lineage: Bacteria > Babelota > Babeliae > Babelales > Babelaceae > BOG-1370. Next base: position 8,959 of record JAJZMR010000070.1, on the reverse strand, counting down.
GCCTGTATTTGAGAAATCAAGGCAAAAAACATTAAGACAATATACTTTTTCATAGAAATCCCCCATATATAAGATTGCTTATTTTTATTTATATTAGAATTATAACACCTGGAGATCTTTTGTCAATGGGGAGTTAAAAGAAAAGGGCGACTCCTGCAATCAGGAGTCGCCCTTATTTATCTTTATAGGAACAAAAATGGCCTAAGGCACGATTTTTGCCATGAACCGCTTACTATGGACGTTCTTCAGTGCTTTTTGTAGCGTAATAGGCATTATAAACGCAATATGCACCATATGCAGTAACTAATGCACCAGCTGCAGCAAGACAAGTTGTTTTATTGTTATTCATGAATTTTACAGGGGCTTTTTCAGCAACATATGCCTTTGCAGCCTTAACGCCTTCAATAGTTTTGCTTGGAGCAGATTTAACTGCTTCAACCACGGCGCCTGGGATTGCTGCAATAGCGGCTGGGGTTGCTTTAATAGCACTCAAAGCTTTTGAAAATGCAGAAGATACGCCAGAAAACCATGACGTTGCTCCTGGTGTTGCATTTTCAGATGCTTGTACAGCAACGGCAGCTGTCAATAACGCAACGAATAAGAAAACATGTTTATTCATATATAACCTCATAATGTTTGTGGTTCTTTAATACTCAGAATTTTTCTTTATTTATAATTTTATCCATAGGTATAATTATGAGACGCTTTAATCTTTTGTCAATATACCTACATCCTGCAAACTATTACTGAATCTATAAATGAATAAAACTTCAACCTAACTACCAAAAAAATTGTGTGAATGCTTTTGCGTCCGCACAATTTATAAAAGAATATATATAAATATCAATCTGACGTATCTTTTTGAGAATTTACATAGTAATAATAGGCTATGCAGGCGCCCATGATAAGGCCACCGCCAAATAACATGATCTTGTGCTCGGCAAGAAAGTGAATAATTCTATTCAACCCTGCAGGATTGCTTAAAACAGGACTCTCCTGCGGCACCACATCTGCCACCAGGTCAGAAACCTTATCCTCAATTTTTGCAGGGATGCTACTTATGCTTAAATTCCCAGATTCAGTTTGAGTCGATCTACCAAAGTTGTTCAATACTCTAGAAATAGGAAGCGCAAGAGTCTCACGCAAGCTCGAAGCTTTAGCAGCGATATGATGAGCAGTCCCAGGGAAAAAATTTCTCTCAATACAAAAAAGAGAGCCCGCAACAAGACCGCAGGAGCTTGCTATTATTGTAGCATCCAATGGCCCCGAGGAAAAACAGATGCGTGGTACACATAGTAATAACGCTAAACACACCCCTATTACCTTACGTAAATTCATATATTTCATATAATCTCCTTATGTACGAAATCAAGCGAATACCTCAACTTCTTCACTTTAAGTTTTTTGTCAAATTCTATGCAATAGTTCCCCTGCGCATCTTGAGCCTTGTCCCATACGCATCCCCAATATAAAGCAACAATAAATAAAATTGACAAAAAAATATTATTTAATTATAATAAAATTGTTACACATAGAAAAAATCACTCATTTTTTATTCAATTCTCATACCTATAAAGAACCTATATTCATGATAAGTTTTAAAGATCTTAATCTTTCTCAGGAGACGCAAACTGTAATTGATACCCTCGGATTTACACAGCCGACTGAAATTCAAGCAAAAGCGATTCCACTTCTTCTTTCTCAATCTATGGATTTCCATGGGCAGGCACAAACAGGGACCGGCAAAACACTTGCATTTGGACTCCCTCTTTTAGAAAGAATCGACAAAACAGCCAGATCAACCCAGGCACTCGTTGTAGCTCCAACACGTGAACTGGCCTTGCAGATTTGCGATAGCCTTAAGCCATTTGCTCAGGCAATGAACATTTCGATTACCACCATTTATGGCGGTAGTTCAATGGAAGATCAAATACGCACGCTCAAGCGCGGCGTACAAGTTGTCATTGGCACGCCAGGCAGGCTTAATGACCACCTGAGAAGAAAAACTCTTGATATCGGGCAAATCAAGACGCTCGTGCTTGATGAAGCTGATATCATGCTTGATATGGGCTTTAAGGATGAAGTCGAAGATATTTTACGTCACGCGCCAAAAAACCGTGAAATATGGCTCTTTTCTGCTACTATAAAATCTGGCATCAGTGAACTGATGGCTGAATATATGACCAATACACAGTCAGTAAAAGTCGCGAAAAAGACAACTGATATCGCAACTATGCAGCAATATTATTGCGTAGTTACTATGCGCCAACGGCTTGCAGCATTGCAAAGATTTATTGAAAGCGTTACGGATTTTTACGGTTTCGTTTTTTGTCAAACAAAAATTCTTACAAGCGAAATTGCAGAACAGCTTATTCGCGCAGGATATAATGTTGGCGGATTGCATGGCGATTTAAGCCAAGCACAACGAAATTTGGTTATCAAGCGTTTCAAGTCTAAAGAAATCACCATCGTTATTGCAACTGATGTTGCAGCGCGTGGGATTGATATTGCAAATTTGACCCATGTAGTTAACTATTCGTTACCGGAAGACCTTGAAAGCTACGTGCATCGTATCGGCAGAACAGGACGTGCAGGAAAAACAGGGACAGCAATCAGTTTTATCAATAGATCTGAAATGCGTACAGTAGCGCTTCTTCAAAAGAAATTTAATTTTACTATTAATCCGCTTGATGTTCCATCAAAAGATCAGATCATAAATTCTCGTTTAAAATATGCGCAAGAATATCTGGCACAAGTTTCTGAATCACATATTCAACATCATGAAGAATTGAAATCACTTGTTGCAAAGCTTTCTGCAGAAGAATTGCGTGATATCATTGAAAAGATGGTCTACGATAAATTTATTAAAACGATTGATCAAGAAGAAAATATCGCTTTCACTTCAACACCCAAAGAAGGCAATTTTGAGGCGGGACATGATCGCAATGGGATACAGGAATTTTGTCTTGCTGTCGGCGCTGATGATGGCGTCACCCAAGAGGATATTGTTGAATATTTAACTGCAACAAAACTTATTACTGCAGATCAAATTGCAAAAATACGCGTGATTAAACGCAAAACATTTGTTGAAGTACCATCTGCACTTGCTCATCCGCTTGTTCAAGCACTTATTAATACGCAACTTGCTGGAAGAAAAACACGTATCAGCTTAGTTGAACCACAAGAAGACAATCGTCGTAATTTCGGCGGTGGTCGTGGTGGTGATAGAGGTGGTTACCGTGGCGGACGTGCTGGTGGATTCGGCGGTAGTCGTGGTGGTGATAGAGACAGAGGCGGATATCGCGGACGTCGCTAATTAAACGATTTTTAATAAGATATTTTATCAGGGGAGCATAAACGCTCCTCTTTTTTATGGCTTAGAGATTAAGTTGGTTCAACGATTTCTTATAAAAATAGGCCTTACTTTCATCCCAAGCGATCAAATTATCAAGAGCCTCTTGTATACCGTTTTTAATCCTAAATTTGACGTCATCTAAATCAATGTTACTATCATCGCTTGTAACATACTTAACAAAAGACCTGTTATTAAAAATAGTTGCTATATCGTTAATCGACAGCTGTTTGAAATCGAACGTAGGATTCGACAGGGTTTGAGCGATAAGCTGCGGTGAAGGAACAGTACCGAACCACTCCTGATGCAATTTTTTTGGTTTGAATGACGTTTTTTTGGTGAATCTAGTTAAGCTGCTGTCCGATTTATTACGATCCGATTGGTCAAGATTCGGCTTAGGAGAAATCTGCGGCTTAAACGATTGCAACTTAAAATGCTCACGTATTTTTTTTAACCTTGTAGTAGCAGCCATTTTAGCTGTTACATTCAGCGGATTATTTTTTGATACCATTTTATTTTGAAAATTATCCAATTTCTTTTCCATATCTGTTTTTACAAAAAAAGCATAAGTCTGTCCCTCCGGATATAACTTCTTAATATTTTCAAGCTGTGCCAAATATGCATTCACCTGAGTAACATCTTCTACATTCCCTTTATATTCTTCTATATAAGGCTCGTTTATCTCTAATTTTTTTCTCAATGCATTTATTTTTTGCATTTCAGGTTCATTTCCCACCAAGAATGTCGATAGTATTGTTTGGTACCAATCAACGACTTGCTTCAACCGGCTATCTGTTAAAGTATTGTTGTTCTTGAGCTCATTTACCAAGTCCTCCACATCGCGCCTTCCGTTGACAGGATAACTTTTTGCAACATACTTAACCTTTTCTTTGATGTTTTTTATGGCATTATCAACTGTAAAATCATCTTCCGATTCCCCCCATTCACTTTCTCCTTCTTCACTGTCTTTTTCTTTCGGCAACGACTGAATATTTTTAGACAAAGAATCATAACCGCTGCTTCTTTGCCTAAGAGCTTTTGAAAGCTTAATCGAAAATGTTTGCGTTGCTCCAGAAAGAATAGATAATTGCGTAGCAAGGGGCTGCGCAGGTTGTGAAAGACTCGGTTGTTTTTCCTGCACCTTCCTAAACACCGGGTTCTGTTGCAACATCTCTGGGGAAAATGATTGTAAATATTCCATGCTCAAAAATAAACTTACACAGATCACTACCGCATATCTTTTCACGCAACAGCCCCCTATTTACTTGCATCTGCCCACGAATAACCTTCTGATAGTGTAACTAAAAGTGGTACGTTCCAGTCAACAATTGTCTCCATTACTTCCAGCATAACCGCTTTGGCTCGTTCTTTTTCATGCACCGCGGCGCTGACAACAAGCTCATCATGTATCTGCAGTACCATGCGTGCGCAAATCTTCTCACTTTTTAATCGAGTATCCAGCTTGATCATAGCCATTTTCATCACTTCAGCTGCAGTACCCTGGCTTTGAGTATTTATTGCTACACGGCGTGCCCCTTCGTATAACGTCTTATTACGTTCATATATACTCGGCATATACCGCCGCCTACCAGACAATGTCGTGACATAACCATTCTTTTTTGTATCTTCAACTACACGCTCCATCCAGGCGGTAACGGCTGCATATTGCTTAAAATAAGCATCTATATATTCTTTTGCCTGTGCATACGGAATTTTTAAATCCTTGGACAAGCCAAAAGGCGTTAATCCATATAAAATGCTAAAATTGATGCGTTTGCCAACCTGCCGTTGGGCTTTTGTTACCTCTTGTTGTTCAACTCCAAAAATATGGGCCGCTGTATAGGTATGAATATCTGCCTGGTCAGTAAAAGCTTTGATGAGTGCCGGATCTTGCGACAAATATGCAACAACACGCAGCTCGATCTGAGAATAGTCTGCAGATATAAAAATTTCACCGGGGTCAGGCTTAAACGCTGCACGGATATGGAGCGCTTGTTCATCAGCAATAGCGGGAATGTTTTGCAAATTTGGGTCTGAGCTTGAAAGGCGGCCGGTTGCTACTTGAGTTTGATTAAAAGTCGTATAAATCTTATTCGTTTGTGGATTTATCCATTGCTTAAGCCCGTCAATATAAGTATTTTTAAGTTTTGCAAGTTCACGATATTTAATAATAAGCGCCGGAACTGGGTGTAGTAGCGCAAGCTCTTCAAGGACTTCCTGATCAGTTGAATAGTTAGATTTTGATGTTGTTTTTTTCAGCGTTGGCAATTTTAAATGCTCGAACAAAAGCTCTTTCAATTGCGCTGGGGAATTAAGGTTTATTGCAAAATACTGTGGCCCGACCATATCTATAATACGCTCAGTTATTTCACGCAAATCTTTTGTTACCTGATGATTTAATTCATCTAAAACATGTACATCGCAGACAATACCCGCCTGTTCCATAGCGTATAAGATGGTAATAAGTGGCATTTCAATAGTATCAAAAAGATTAATAAGCCCCTCTTTTTCAAGCTCTTGCTTTAAAACAGTCACTAACTTGCAGGTTTGATGCGCATCTGCTGCAGCATATTCTGTTGCAAGCGTCAATGGAACGTAAGAAAAATTTTTATATTTATTCTGCGTCACCACCTGATCAAAACTGAGCATTTGCTCATTAAAATAACTTTCTGAAAGAACTTTAAGCCCTATACGCTCATTATCTTGCCGCAATAAATTCGCTGCAATCAACGTATCAAAAACAAGACCTTCAACCTGGATACCAGCCCGCGCAAGAGCATGCATATCAAATTTGGCATGATGAAAAATTTTTTTAATATCAGAAGATTCAAAAAGAGGTTTAAGTATATCAATAATATCATCATGTTTTAAAGCTGTTTCATCGATATGATTAAGCGGTATGTAATAAGCTTTGCCTGGAGCTGTACACAAAGATATCCCGACAAGTTGACAGCGAAATACAGAAACGCCGTCCGTTTCTGTATCGATGGCAACAACACCCTGTTTTTTAATTTCTTGAACAACTTGTTCAAGCTCCTCCATAGTGGTAATTGCCGTATAAGATCCAGCAGGCTTGTAATTGTTTTTTTCCTTCTTTTTTTGCCCAGGCAATTCCTTTACAAGACTTTTAAAATCATACATATCAAAAAAACCACGCGCACCTGTCCAATCATCCGGCGAAAAGCTCAAATCCTGCTCGGTCACATTTAAATGAGTATAGATAAGCAAAAAAAGCTGCTCGCTTAAAAAGGCCTCTTTTTGCGCGGCTTCAAGAAGCGTGCGCGTTCGCTCTTTGGGAACTTTGTCAAGATTCGCGTACATATCAGTAAGAGAATCGAATTGCGCCACCAGGTCACGTGCGCCCTTCGGGCCTATTCCTCGTACACCAGGAATATTATCTGAACTATCACCACACAATGCAAAGTAAAAGGGCAATTTCTCAATTGGAAAACCATACTTTGCCTCGATAGCTCCGCGATCAAAAAATTCAAGTTTAAAAGCGTCATACAAAAGGATATCGTCAGTCACTATCTGTGCAAGATCTTTATCTGTTGTAATAATAACGACCTTAAAGCCTTTTTGCGAAAAATCTCGCGCGATACTGTATAAAAGATCATCTGCTTCATAGCCAGACATTTCAATTTGAGCAAGATTTATCTGCTTGGCAAAATTTTGAATAATAAATTTTTGATCAAAAAGATGCATCGGTGCCACCTGGCGCGTTGCCTTATAATCAGGGTACAGATCACTACGCATGGTCGCGCCTTTTGTATCCCAGACAAGAGCCAAATAATCTGGCAAGAACGTATCGATTATTTTTTTAACCATACGGCAAAAGCCGTAGACCGCACCTACCTGTTGGCCAGACGGCGACACCATAGGCTTAAGCGCATAAAAAGCACGATATAAAAAAGATGATCCATCTATAAGATATATTGTTTTTTTCATAAAATCTCATGTATATTTTCAACTATTAAGTGCTATTGATAACGTTATGCAACTATTAAAAAATAATCAATTAAAATGTTATTTTTATTGAAGATGCCCATTATTTCATGTTACACTTAATGGTAAGATCTTTTTTGTAACATGGGGACCATGATGATTTTTTTTTCAAATAACATATTTTTGCCATCTTTTTTAATTGTTATTGCCTATCAAACATTTGCCTGGGCAGTCTCACCGACTTTTTCTCGAAAAGCGCATAAAAGAAATGAAGGTTCCGTTACTACTCAAGAGTGTAATTTTCAGAATCTTCAGGAAAAATTAGAAGAAACCAATAAGACAGAGTCTGACCCAAAGAGCAACGCGTACAAAAGCAAAGTTTTTTTCAAAACAAATTTGGATAAAGTAAGAGCCTTTGCGCTAAAAAAAATCATGGAAGCCGATAACGTTTGAATTTTAGATCACAATACAACCATATACGCACTATAATAATCGTTTTTATGCTATAATAACATGAGTTATTTTCAAAAATTCTGTTTAATTTTTAAGGTAAATTTATTATGAAATATCAGATGATACTTATTTTAGCACTATTTTTTCATGTACTTTTCCCGGCCGAGCAAGAACGGCCCGCCCGCCTGATAACAAACTTGAAAAAAACCGCAGATCTTAAAAGGGAATCGCCAAAAATCAGATGCTCTTATATCCACTACCCCGTAACACCCGGCACTTCCTCCCCAACCACCCTATTTAACTTAGACTTTCAGTTACAAGAAGATGGAAAAGTGATCGTGACCCTTGAGCCGCTCCATAACGATGCTGAAAACATCGATGTAACCGGCAATCAATTATTTGACAATATCAATAAACCGGAAAATTTAAAAGCCCTGGAAAATGCCAATCATATTTTTTGTTATGCAATTTTGACACAAAAAATTCGCGAATCGGTGAAATATTCTGGCAATATTTTCTTCTGTGATCATAATGCGATCCGATCAATAAAAGATAGAATTGAGCGATATCAACACAACAGTAAGACTGCCGACTTAGTTAATGCCTGCGATTATCTGCTCAAGGATACTAAAAAAAACGAATGGCATGCTATTGAAGTAATGCTATGTAAAAAATATATCAAGCCAATGGAACTGCATCTTAAAAATTATGGCCTTTTCGCCGACATTAATGCACAGAAAGAGTAGGGGTCTTTACTGATGTTTGTCAAAGTGCGTCTATTAAATGGTTTTCAGCAACCACTGACCTACAAAATTCCCGCGCATTGGCAAAAAAAAACTAACCTACACGACATCATCAGCGTTCCGCTGCAAAAAAGAATAGAACTTGCTTATATCACCCAGATACTTGATGTCTTTGATCAAAAAACAGAAAAATTTACCATAAAAGAGGCGCTCGAGCAGCAGCCATTACCACCGGATAGCACATATCATAACTTTGTTAAACTACTTGCCCGATATTATTATGTGGACGAATTAATTTTTTATAAGCGGCTCGCCCATTACCTTGACTCTCAGGAGGGGAAAGAGAGCCCTTTTTTTTCCCCTGAGCAGGATGCATCTTACAACGACGCCCAGGTGCAGCTGACCGCGGCGCAAGCGCAGGTGATGAGCGAAATAAACCGCATGTTTGATGAAATTAAATCAGCAT
>JAJZMR010000011.1 GCA_021847535.1 bacterium | reverse complement strand
ACAAAAAACTTTCTGATGGAATGTAGTGTGCTAATACCGTGTGCATTAAGGCATCATACATTTTTTGTTTCAATGTTTTTAAGCCTTCAGCCGTCAAGGACTCACACCTTAAACACAAGGCTGGCTGCGTATGCGATACGCGAATCAACCCCCAACCAGTATCCGTGTAAAATCTGATTCCATCGGCATATGATAATTTATATTCCGAAAAATCAATAAAATATTTTTTTATCTGCTCAATGACCTCATTTTTTGTATCATCTGCACAAAAAATTCTTATTTCCGGAATGTTATATGTTTGAGGAAATTGTTCAATAAGTTGTGTAATATTTTTTTTTGATGCCGCAACCAAGCGTACAAGCCTGAGAAAAGCATATATCCCATCATCAAAGCCAAAATAATCGTCTGCAAAGAAAAAATGACAACTTAATTCGCCACCAAGAAGAGCATGCCGATCACGCATTACCGTCTTCATGTGTGAATGACCAGAAGGTGATTGTATCGGATTGCCCCCACACTTTTGTATAGTTTGAGGAACAATCATTAAACATTTACTATCAAAAACAATAGAAGCACCCGGGTTGCGCGCTAAAACATCTTGCGCAAAAAGTGAAAGAAGCTCATCTCCTGCAAGCAGCCGCCCTTCTGGCGTCATCGCCGCCATGCGGTCGCCATCCCCATCAAAACCAACTGCCAAAAATGCATCATTTTCGCTCACATAATGCGCAACATGTTCCATGTTTTCTCTTTCAACCGGGTTAGCGCTGTGATTGGGATACGTACCATCTACTTCTTCACAAAGAATGGTAACATTTGATAGGCCTACTGCTTGAATAACGTCACGCAGCACGGCTCCAACCGCACCATTACCACAATCTGCCACCAGATGTTTATCAAAATTTTTCAGATCGATGAATTTTTGAGCGATATAATTTCTGTATTCTTTTTGCATCATAACAGGCGCAACTGAACCGGAAGTTTGCTGAACAACCTGCTTGCCAGAGCTATAAAGCTCTTTTATTCGTTGAATATCCTCTGCCCAAATTGTATTTTTGCCCAAACATAATTTAAAACCATTGTATTCAGGACCATTATGAGACGCAGTTATCATAACAGCAGCATCGTATGGATAGTAGTGACATGCAAAGTAAACGACAGGAGTTGGACAGACGCCCGTATCATGAACGCTAAATCCAGCATCACAAAGAGCCTGCACAAAAGCGCACTGTATCTCCTTTGAGTGTGTGCGGCCATCGCGACCAATGATAATGCGCTGTGCCTTGTTGTTTTTTTCTAGAATAAAAGCCGCAACCGCGTGGGCTAAAGCATATATTTGCGAAATAGGTAACTCTTGGCCAACTTTTCCTCTAATATCATACTGGCGGAATGCATTTTGAGCAATTAACATGACTATATCTCCTTTTTTGTAGATCGAGGCTGATAAGTTTTAGCCCATCATTTCAAAAAATGCAAGAGCATGATATACTTCTTTGCATGGTTCCACTCAAATTATCCATAAAAAATTTTTTAAGTTACGGGCAAACAACGCAACATATATCTTTTGAGCCGTATAATCTTATTTGTCTTTCAGGCAAAAATGGTCATGGCAAGTCGGCGTTGCTTGATGCACTTACATGGGCACTTTGGGGCCAAGCGCGTAAAACGCATACCGGCGCCCGCCTTGATGAAAATCTTGTCAGGCTGGGGCATACTCAAATGATGGTCTGCCTCGAATTTGTCTGTAATAAAACAATCTATCGAGTACGGCGAGAGCTCAACATTGGAAATACCAAGACACAAACATCATTAGACTTTGGTATTGTCGATCCGGAAACGGGGCATGTTCGTGGGCTGACGGATAAAACTATCCGCGCAACGCAAGAAAAAATTATTACTACGCTCGGTCTTGATTACGAGAGTTTTATAAATTCAGTTTTTTTGCGACAAGGGGCATCAAATGAATTTTCAAAAAAGTCCCCCAAGGAACGTAAAGATATTTTAAGTGCTATTCTTGGCATAACACAGTTTGAACTTATCAAAAAAAAAGCTGTTGAAAAAAGCCGCGCTTTAGCATTACAAAAAGATACACTCATGCCTATTCAACAACGGCTGCGTCATGAAGTTGCACAAAAAAATGATATTCAAACCTCACTTTTTGCTCGCCAAGAAGAAGAACTGGAATGCAGGCACAAAATAGATCAACTTCAAAAAGAGCTTGCATTACTTGAAGAGAAACTTCATCAATACAAGCGTGATACTCTTACGCTTCAACAATATCACGACAATTGCCAAAAGCTTGCTCAGCGGATCGAAGCGGGCAAACAAGAAATTATCTCCACACGGCAAGAATTTAAAAAAATTTTACGGAAAAAAATAAAACCACCCACGGATGAAGCTATCGAGCAAGAAGCTCTCGCAAAAAAAATTGCTACACTTCAAAAAAACGAACTTCTCCATCTCCAGCTCCAACAAGAAATACTCAAGCTCACCCAAGAAAAACAATCTATTTTTCAAGCGCACGAACAGGTACATACAAAAAAAATACATGCATGCGATATACAAATAGAAAAAGCACAAGCGAATAATAGTATTATAGAAAAACGGATCGCGGAATTAAATCAAAAAAAAATAGTCTTGTGTCAAACTATTGAAAAAAAATATGGAAATTACCAGACAGAAAAAATTATACGCCAATATGAAAAATATCGTGATCGTTACCCCCATTTTGTAACAAAAAAAAATAATTATACAAGCCGGTTACACGATACACAAGATCGTTTAAAAAAATTGTATACTCCTGATTTTGCCTCATGTCCAACCTGTAAGCAGAATCTCGATGCTCAACAAAAGTATAATCTTTGTACCGATCTCAAAAATGATGTCTCATTGATCACGCATCAATTACGGCGATTGCACAAATTGTTGCCTCCCCTGAAGGGGACCATTCTCACCTTACATGATCTTGTTGAATCCTTCAAAGATGCCGCTCATATGCACAAACAAGCTCTTGAAATGGCAGATGAACTTGATATGCTGACCAAAGAATATCGCTCTCAAAAAGATTTTTTAGAAAATATACGCCTAACTAAAAAAAATCTTCTGGAAGAGGCTCAACGACTGACAGATGATGATATACGCTATCAAAAAATAAAAGCCCATCTCTATGAGCTCAATGATCAATTAATTCAAATACCAGTAGCCACACAGGCAGAAAAAACATTTTTGGCAGAGTCCTTGAAAAAAATAAGATTAAATTTACCACCCCAAGAAGGGTTTGATCCCTTATTACAACAGATTAAAAAATTTATTAAGGTAACAGTCAGCCATCTAAAAAGCTTGAAACATGAATATGTAGATTTCTCAAATAAAGCCTCATTAATCACTCAGAGCCTTTCTTCTTTTGAAAGCACACAAGAGCGCGTAAAAAAAATTTCAGCAGAACTGCTGAATTTCAATCAAAAAATACATACACTTATAGGACAAATAGCTTCTTATAAAGAGCAATTAGCTCGTCTTGAAGTTCAGGAAATCGAACATGCTCGCCTGGAAAAAACGGTTCAAGAATGCACCTATGGGCAAGAATTATACCAAACGATCGCACAAGCTGTTGGAAAAGATGGCATTCCCGCTCTTTTAATCGAACAAGCACTTCCGGAAATTGAACACGAGGCGAATAATTTATTAGAAAAATTAACAGACAACCAAGCACATCTTTTCATTGAATCTTTGCGTGATTTAAAAAGTGGTAAAACTAAAGAGACGCTCGATATTCATATTTCTGATGCAACAGGCGTGCGACCCTATGAACTGTTTTCTGGCGGAGAAGCATTTAGAATAGATTTTGCCTTACGCATTGCACTTTCAAAACTTTTGGCTCGTCGAGCCGGCACATCGCTACAAACACTCATCATTGATGAAGGATTCGGTTCACAGGACGAAGAAGGACTCGCCCATATTATGGAGGCACTTTATAAAATCCAAGACGATTTTGCAAAAATTATTATTGTTTCACATTTACCTTATATGAAAGATCAGTTTCCTGTTCATTTTGTTATCAATAAAACTGCGCAGGGCAGCGTGGTCAAGGTCATTGAACAAGGTTAATCAATATCACGTAAGTAATTAATTGCATCAAGCGCAGCCTCAACCGCATTCCCGCTTGCAATAATAGCCTGTTTATGCCGTTTATTTGTAGCATCACCAGCAGCAAAAATTCCTTGAGTACAGGTTTTTTGCCCATCAAGCAGTTGAATATAACCTTGCACATCGCAAGGAACAATATCCTTAATAAATGAAGTCTCTGGAATATGGCCTATGGCAAAAAAAATTCTTTGTGTCGGAATAACCTCTTCAAAACCCGTCTTGTTATTTTTTACAATAACAGCAGTGACGGCAGAACTGTCCCCGATAATTTCTTTGACCTCAGAATTATACTGATAAAAAATATGCGTGAATGGAGAAAGCTTTTCTTGCATACGGGGACTTGCCCGAAGCTGATTGCCTCTTACTATTAAGGTAATTTTTTGTGCATAACCAACCAACTGCAACGCCTCTTCTATAGCAGAATCACCTCCGCCAATAATGACAACATCTTTTTCGGCGGCAAAAATAGCATCACATAATGCGCAGGTCGAAAGCCCTTTACCCCAATAGGTATCTTCACCGGGAATATTAAGCGTCTGCGGACGAGCGCCGGATGCTATAACTAATGCATCAACTTCATACGCGCCTCCCTCCTGAGTCGTGACCAAAAAACGGCGCCCTTCTTGTTGGATAGTTACCGAGACAACAGACTCATCAATTAACTGTGCCCCAAATTCCTGCGCCTGCTTTTCAAGTTGAACGATAAATTCCGTACCAGGCATAGGCCGAAGCCCAGGGATATTTTCAACAAGGGCTGCGCGCGCAAGTTGACCACCCGCCTGAGGACCTTTAAAAACAAGTGTTTCTATTTTACCATTGCCTCCATAGATAGCTGCAGATAGCCCAGCTACACCGCCCCCAATAATGCCTAATTTTTTGTCGCACCTTGTCATATTGTGAACAATAAAGAGATAGACAACAATAGAAATGGAAAAGATATTTTTTCCCATAAACTTACTCCTGAACGAAGCGACTTGCAAAATCAAAAAGCTCTCGTTTAGTCATAGCCTCATTATGTCTTCCTATCACAAGCCCGTCTTTGACAACAATAAAATACGGCGCCGTTGTTATGGCATACCGATTTTTAAGCTCAGGGACTTTTTCAATATCAACTTTAACAAAGAGGAGCTTATTTTTCATGTGCGCTGCCGTAGACTTAATATACGGCATCATCTGCGCACATGACGAACATGTTTTGGTATAAAAATCTATGACAACGGGCACGTTGCTTTCCAATACAACCTGTTTGAATTGATCCAACGACTCAATCGGTTCAATATCAGGTAAATCTGCTATGGCTATCGGATCATACAATAGCCGCTCAATTTTTTTTGCCAGAATTTCATCAAAGCCAATATGCTGCAAGAATCTTTCTGCATCAAGGGCTGCCTTAACTCCATCACCACTGGCAACTGCAGCTTGTCGATAACGCTCATCAGAAACATCGCCTGCGGCAAACACACCTTCTTGCGATGTCTCTTGGGTTCGGCAGGCATGGGCGATATACCCAGTGGGTGAAAAAGCAATCTGCCCCTTAAAAATGTCAGTATTTGGTTTGTGGCCGATCGCCAAAAAGACTCCGTCAATGGCCATATGCTCACTGCCGTGCGGTGTCTGCAATGTAACACCAGTAACATGGGAGCCGTCACCCTCAATTTGAGTAATCATCGTATCATATTTAATGGTTATATAATCAAATTTTTTAAGACGGTCCTGCATCGCGGCAGATGCGCGCATTTTAGGTCCTCGCACAAGAATTGTTATATGATGCGCATAAGCTGTTAGTTGCAATGCCTGCTCAGCAGCAGAATCACCGCCGCCAACGACAACCACATCTTTATCTTTAAAAAACGCAGCATCGCAAATAGCACACCCAGTCACACCTTTGCCCCAAGGTTCAGCCTCACCCGGCACATTTTTAAGCCTTTCAGGAAATGCCCCCGTTGCAATAATCACACAAAGCGCATGAACTACTTGATCATCAGAAGTAATAAGTTCGTAGGGCCAGGAAGCAAAATTTACCCTTTTAATGCTCTCATTAATAAGAACCGCGCCAAAATGCTGCGCCTGATCCTTAAGTAGCTGCATAATTTCCGGCCCCTGCTTTTTGCCAACTGATGGCCAATTTTCAACCTCACTTGTACTCATTAATTGCCCACCAGACTGAGGCCCTTGAAAAACGACCGTGTGCATATGTGCACGCGATGTATATAATGCCGCGCTCAAACCTGCAGGCCCCGAGCCAATAATGGCTACCGGTATAATATTTTTTTTCTGCTGGATAACTTTCCAATCGTAATTATTCCCCCCCTTTTTGCCATAAAAAAAACTATAACCACGGTACAGGCCAAAAGAAACCCCTAAAAAAACTGTCAAACCGACAACAAATTGCAAAAAAACCTTCATAATAAAGCCTATTTTAGTGTTTAACTTGTAATTTTTACGTAACTTAGTATACTTAAAAAGATATGGTAAATAAATATTCTCATATTTTAAGGAACATTTAATGTCTTGCCATATTGCGACAAGACTTGTTGCTCAAGATTTACCCGTCGCTCAACCGATTCAAAATGAACAAGAAAATTACAACAACGAAATAAACAACGAGGAGCGCGCTGAGATTGTTGCTATCTGTATGGACATGCAAAAGGAAACGTTCAAGCAGATGGACTATCTCACAGCCATTTTGCAACAGATCCTCGGCTGCATCCAAAAGGGCTCTGTTAAGGCAACCGCGGGTAATACAGGGCTGGCGGTACATATACTTGCGTATATGGAGCTGCTCCAATCATTGCAAGGGACTACTTTGGCCCCAGCCGACCCTGAAATGATTCTGCATACAGCGGTCATATTAAAAAATATTATTGCTCGATTAACGGTAGCAGTTGATGCAAATTTTGAAAATTTTGGCGCGCCAATTATTGAAGAATTAATCATTCCTGATAAAAACAGTGAAATAAGTTTCCAATATATTCATAAGCTACAAGAAAAAAATGATAAAAATCTTGATATCTTAGAAGAAAAATGTACTTCAATAGGTCTTACGAAGATCAATAAAGCCGTACGGTCTATGGAAAATTTTTATAAACGGTATAAATATTTTCTCTGGACGCCTGCAGGGATCGCAGCGCTGTATGGAGCATCACAGATATGGAAGGCGCCTTTTGTGCACGATGGAAATAATAATACTTTTGGTGGTGCATTCACTAAAAATCTAGGTCAAATTTTTTCAATGCAGTACCTTTTACCAACTGCAGGATCAATATGCCTTCTAGCAGGAAAACAAAACATTGAAAAATTCGGAACCTATCTCATCGATAAATCGATAGATTCAGTGCGCAAAAATTATAAAAAATTGAAGATGGATATCATTAATACCTATAATATCCTTAAAGGAATAAAAAACGTCAAAAAAAATGGAATGGCTCTTTCATTAGAAAATGAAATAACCCTTGATGATCCATCACTTATCGGGCTCGAAGATCAGATACATGAACTGTACAAAATTATTGATCTTTTTGAAAATGCAGAACGGAATATCCATTCAGATATAGAAATCCCTAAGGGTTGGCTTTTGACCGGACCTTCAAGAACAGGCAAAACAGCTTTGGTTAAGGCCCTTGGAGCAACGATAAATAAATTGTATGAAAGTAAAGGGCTTAAAACAAAAATTGAACTTATCCCCGTTGATTATACCATGATCACCAATGGGGTTACCCTTAAATCATATATTGATTATGCCTTGAGTTGTGCACCGGCTATTCTGTTTATCGACGAAATTCATCTTTTGGGCATCCAAAATGTGGGCGGCGACCGAGCACTTCTTTTTGATTTTTTAACGCAGCTTAATGAGTTGCATAAGATCAAAGACCCGAACAAGCAGGTTATTATTATTGGCGCAACCAATCAAGCTGAAAAACTTGCAAAAGAGCTTTTTACCTATCAACGATTTGGTAAACGACTTGAATTTAAAACGCCTGGTCCAGTAGAACGTGCAGCATTTTTTGCTGAACGGTTCCAAAAATATGGTATCAATATTAAAAATATTGATATGCAATCGATTATTTTGCAAACAAGACATTGCCATTTTGGCCATTTACATCAAATCGTCAAAGAAGCTCGCTTTGAAGCCCATAAAAATGGGCAGGGCATAAATCAAATGCATCTGCAGCATGCCATAAATGACATTGTTCACGGTATTACTTCTGCCAGTGGCCTTATGCAGGATGAAGCTCGATCAATTGCGCTGGATCAAGCTGGAAAAATTGTAGCCCATCACATGCTTGAAATTAGCGAAATTATTACGATAGCGACTATCTGCAAGGTGCGCCGCACGATAGAAGAAGAAAATTTTTGGCTTGCTGGCGGCAAAGATGACGAAAAGAACCCAATTAGGTATGGAACCGTTATTTCAAGCTCATTACGTGAAGCAGTTACACAATCTGATGCAGGCGAGCTGGAAAAACTTTGTAAGCGTAACCTTGCAGGCATTGCCACTCAGAAACTCATGCTTGGATCATACAGTATTGATTATTGTGCGCCTGATTACCGCACCGCTTTTGAGATCGCTCAAAAGATACTCCTTAAGGGACAAAAGCTTAAAGAGTTGCCTACAGCTGCTCAAAGTAAGCTTTTTGAGCAAGCTCAAGCGCTTGTCGATCGTTACGAACAAGAAATCACTGATCTTTTAAAAAATCATAGTGATTTGATAAAAAAAATCGCTGAAGAGCTCCTGAAGCGGCCATTCATCACCGGCGCTGATATTAAAAAATTAATAGAATAATAAGAAAAAAATAGATATTTATGAAAAAATTTTATGTATATATAGCCCATTTGATATGTGCATCACAATTGCACATATCGGCTTCATTTTTTGTTTTTACGCTTAACCCCCACCATCTCAAGCCCACACACGTTAATATATTTGAGCAGGTTTGCAAGCGGTACCCGAGCGTAGCTGCTGCCTATCCAGCGATACAGGAAGAATTAGACAGTTGTGATCTTGAAATGGTTAAAATACTCAAAAATTATCTTGATAAGATCAATGCCATGGAAATCACACTTGATGCGCTCAAGATCAATTACTTCGATCAAAAAAAAGTTGCAGTGGCAATTATTATTTTGTCCTGCGGTATCGTGAACCAAGAGCCAAAACGTGAGCTCAAGCAATTGCTCAAAAATTTACATAATGTACTCAAATGGTATGCACGGGAACTTGATCTCCTTGCTTATCCTTACAAAGCATTAATTTTTGATGATGTTTATTTGATTAAAAACAACGTCCTGTACGGCTGGAAAATAATTTAAGAGCATAGTACAATAATAGATCAGTTTATACCATGTAATAAAGGATATATTTATGAAAAAATTATTGTACTATGCCACATTTTTTATTGTTATTGCACATCGGCCAATCTATGCAGAGCTTGATAGACAAACCATACAGATTGTGTATAATCAGCAACAAAAATTTGTTATTGATCTAATCAAACATTGTAAAACACGGCTACCACTCGTGGCACCATATG
>JAJZMR010000072.1:9425-9849 GCA_021847535.1 bacterium | reverse complement strand
AAATTCATCCTGTCCTCGCTCTATATAGCCATAGGCAGTTGATGGATGCGTTGGTGTTACGCCAATGAGTGCAAGAGTGTCATGGTATGAAACATAAGAAAACGCCGCACACAACGCAGCAGAAAATGCCTGCTGCTGACCAATAACATGGTCTGCAGGAGAAAAAATAACAATCGATTGCGGATCAATCTTTTCTATCTCTAAGCAACTCATAAGTATCGCTGCGGCGGTATTTTTGGCGCACGGCTCAATAATAATTTTTACATCGGTGCCAATTTTTTCTTTAATATCAGGAGCGTAATCTTGAGTAGTTATGACGGCAATATCTGTAATAAAAGGAATTTCTTGCAGACGGTTTAAGGCTTGCGCAAGTAATGATGTTTGACCAAGCCTAATGAGCTGTTTAGGGAAATTATGGAGACTC
>JAJZMR010000072.1:0-9415 GCA_021847535.1 bacterium | reverse complement strand
ACTCAAGGGCCAGAGCCGCTTGCCACTCCCGCCAGCTAAAATAAGTCCATAAATTTTTTCCATCTGAGCTCTCCAGCACTTTTACTACCATCTATAATTTTTTTTAGAGGGTACGCAAGGCAACATGTAAGAATCATACACAGCGCGCACCTGTGTATGTAAAAATCAAAAATGCTGCCAAGACAGTACTGTGCATAACATAGCATATACCCCAATGTTAGCAAGCTCAAAACAGATTGAATACATGAGACCATGTAATTGCAAGTGCAAAAAAGTCGCGCTTAATAACGGTTGTTAACATCACCAGACAGCGATATACTCTCTGCATTACCTAAACAGGGGAAGTTTTATGAAGTATAATTTTTTCACTCAACCGGCTACTGGTTCTCTACTATTGATATTTTTTGTTGTGGCATTTGTTATCCGCGCAACACTTTTTTATGCCTATATACAACATGAACAGCGCTATTACCAGCCAGACACGCTCAGCTATACAATGCCTGCACAAGCGCTTTATTGGGGCAAGGGGTTTGTAAACCCAAATGGCATGGCCGTTTTTTGGCGAACGCCTGGATATCCTCTATTTTTAGCGCCATTTTATACATTATCCCCGAGCAGCTCATGGCAATTTGAGCATCATGAAGCAGCATATAAAGCGGCCTTATGGATTCAGATACTTTTTTGCTCACTTTTACCGATATTTTTCTATTTTCTAGCATTATTTTTAACCCGTTCATTGTCACTGGCCTACATGCTTGCAACAATCGGCACACTACATCCAGGATCTGTTCTTGCAAGTACTTTTTTATTAACTGATGGTCCAGCCCAACTATTTTTTGTTCTATTTTTAATGGGAATTTTTAAAAATTTTCGCTTTAAGCAAGATAGTCGTCATCAATATCTTTATCTTGCCGGCGCTGCGCTTGCTCTTAGCATCTATACGTGGATGCGCCCGATGGGCCAGTTCGTAGGGCTTGCAACGATAATCATACTCTTTTTTTCTCATTTTTCGGTACGTGAAAAAATCAAGCAGGCACTTTTTTTCATAACACTTTTTGCGCTCTCACTCAGTCCATGGTTTGTAAGAAACTATCAGCTGACAGGAAAAATTTTTTTCTGCCCTCTTTTTGGTCTCTACTTTAATGTCTTTAACGCACCAAAGATACGTGCACGTATTGAGAACATTCCGCATGAACTTGCCTGGAAAAAACAATGTTATGAAGCTGAACAGGAAATTATCAGTGAATATAAAAAACAGAACGGAAAAATAGGTTTGCCTGTTATTGTTAATGAAATTATCTGTATGCGGCCTGCATTACCATGGATCATGGGCCATCCGCACTATTTCGCTCTTGATTGGATAATCGAAGTATGTAAAACAACATTCGATTTATATATGTACCAATGCGTAGCGCTCTATAACAATATTTTTAAGTGGGATCCATTGGTTGAGTATTTGCCTGAAAAACTTGCTGCCACTCTTTGGACTATGCCACTGCCCTGGGGGGCACGTATTCTTGCTTACATAGAATTGATCAGTGAACTTATACTCTGGATCGGTATTTTTGCCGGACTTTTTGGACTTTTTTTCCAACACTGGAGAAGACGCTTTTTTTCACTTTGGATACCCTGTGGAATTATGATCGGAGCTGTTGTCTGTCAAACCGGTGGTTTTGGATATGCACGCTTGCGTTTGCCCATAGAACCTCTTATCCTTATTTTAGGCATTATCTTTTGGCTTGCTCTGTACCAAACCTATTGTAAAAAAATTGAGTAAAAAATGAAAAATCTTTATGCCCCTTGGCGCAGCAATTACATACGCTTGACAGAAACGCAGAAAACTTGTCCTTTATGTTTAGAAGAATCCGCTGAGTTAGATGAAAAAAATTATGTCATCAAAAGATATACACACTGTTACATCATGCTTAATTTATATCCCTATAATGCAGGCCATGTCATGATAGTTCCCTTTGCTCATTGTGACAAGCTTGCGCACTTGTCACCGCAAGCACGGGCTGAGATCGCTCAAGCGGCATCCGAGTGCGAAACGGCGCTCCTCCAAACTTTGAAAGCAGATGGTATTAATATGGGGCTGAATATTGGCGGTAAGGCCGCTGGCGGAACTATTCCCGAACATTTACATATGCACGTCTTACCGCGCTTTCATGGCGATACTAATTTTTTACCCTTACTCAGTGATACAAAACAGATATCGCTTAATTTGGTTGAAGTCTATAAAAGGCTTAAAGACAGTTTTTGATTTAATCTCTCGTTCATTGAGTATCAACGCTGCACGGCTAAACTAGGTACACGATGGCGATACACCCAAACAACATAAGCCCATAGAGGCTTAAAATAATCATTTTTTTTGCATAGACAGAGTAATTGAGCGCCCAGGAGATAGAAATAAAGGCAAGCAGGGATAATACCAAATACAAGAAAAAAAGATAATCTGACATCATAAAATAACTCACATTAGGCGAGATACTTTCAATAACAAAACGATAGGCAAAAAGGGCCGGTACACTCGCTGCTGCGATACCAGGTACATCAGTCACATGTTCTGCGTAAACAAAAGAAAAAGAAAAAAGCGTGATAAAAAAGATCAAATAAAGCGGTAAAAAAATATTTAAAAAGTGACGCATGTCAACAGGGTTACAATCAAAAGAAAAAAGTACACGCGATGAATGGACTTCGCGGACAGGCTGCCCTTCGGTTACAAATTTTTGTGTCACAAAGCCACTTGATATATGCATGTTCTGGCTCATACAATTACTTATTTTCGCACGCTCGCCCAACATAAATGCCTGCGGGGATACCTTAAAGTGGTATTTTTCGATAGGTAAGCTATCATTTTTGAGCCTAAACCATATTCTATGTTCATCAAGTGGATATTCTTTAAAATTAAAATCCATTTTTGCATGAACCTGTACGTCAAAAAGAGCTATCTCAAGACCATCTTTTTCAGAATATGAACTTTGAATTTTTTCATAAGTGCTTTCATCAAATGAAAATTGTATAATTTTTTCACGTGAAACTTTTTTAGGATCGTACATAAACCACAACGTAGCATCTATATCAACCTTATTTTGAATAAAATTCGTTTCCATAAAATGGTGCACGGTCATTCCTGCATAAATAAGGTCGATCTCTTTGTCTGTTGCAGCGTAGGGGTGAAGCACTGGTGGCTGCTCATATGCTCTGAAAAAAACAAACGGATAATAAAAGACAACCAATAGTACGCAACTCACGGCAAGAAAGACTGCCAGTTGAAAAAATGAACTTACATGCGTTTTGTTGCTTTTCTGCATATTATAAAACCTTTAACCAATCACCGCCATCTTGAAAATCAAACCAAAGATGTTGGCTTATTTGTCTGTTTTGCGGATTAAACGAAAGTGTAAGTCCTTTGAAATTATAATCTTTAAATTGTTCAAGTTGTTTAATAATCGTTGTATGATTAATCGGGCCGTCCATCTGCTTTAATGCTTCACATAAAATACTCGTACAGATATAAGCCTCTAAAGAATAAACGTCATAAGGCTTTTTCAATTGATCCATCAATAATCGATATTCTTGAACTAGAGGAAGATCACTTTTAGTTGGGTCTGGCACCGTCCGACTAAAAATACATTTCAAACCCAATTCATACGTAATAAAAGCTTCAAGTACATCATCAACTGCAAAGGATACGGCAAAAACCTTAGTTCCTACAAGATTTGCAGCACTAACCTGCCGCAAGAACTCTTGGGTTGGCTGTGAAGTGGAAAAACAACCAAGTGCTTCTACCTGGGCATCTTGCAGCTTTTGACATTGCTTAAGAAAGTCAGTTGTGTTGCGTGTATAAGGCAGCCCAATAGACGTGATTATACCATGCTTGGCTAAAACTTCTTGAGCTTTTTTATGACAATCCCGCCCATATGCATCATCCTGGTAGAAAAAGGCAAATGTTTTAAAATGATATTCGTTGACAAGGTACTCAATAAGTTTTTCTACCTCAAGTGCATATTCTGGCCTAAAGTTTATAACTCCCTTACAATCAGAGTCACGCAATTCAGCAGAGCCGGTTATGGGAAATGCCGCAAAAATTTGACCCGCTTGTATCTGATCTTCAACGGTGAGCACAGTTGGTGTGCCGATCGGCAACAATAGCGTATGAATATTAAGATCTTTTTCTAAATGCATTATATTCTTGTGGGCTATGCGCGGCGTATACCCATCATCTAAAATGCACATGTTAACTTCTTTATCTTTTAATTTTCCCGATCTATTAAGTTGATTAATCGCCATCATAATGCCGGTACGTACGCGGTCGCCCATGCTAAAGTTACTTTTTGAAAGATCCAACGTGCTGCCCAAGTAAATTTTTTCAACTGATTGGTTATTAAGTGGTTGAATAATAGGTTTTTCAACACCAGAATCAAGTTTATATCGTGCTTCAAGCTTGAATTTTTCTTTACCAAGCCGATTATGTGTATAAAGATCAATAAAGCTTGAATTAAGATCATCGCCACATAAAATTTTTGCAAAAGTATCATCTTTAAATTTATAAATATGATAAAAAGTATCAGTTGCTGCTGAAAAAACACGCCAAACAGCCGCTATATCTATCGGATCTTCATAGACCAAACTGGTAATACTACTCATTTTTACATTTGGATCGAAATCTTCTAAAAGAACGGCTGTATAAACGGATTTTGTATTTTTTTCTTTTCTTTTTAAATCCCATGTTTTAACTTGATCACGCTTCAATTGATAGAAAAAATCACCTGTTTCATTTTCAATGCTATCATGCTTAAAGTTCAATAGCCCTGTTATTTTCAAAAGTTTTTCTGGATGACTTTCAAAATTACCGTAAAATGCTGCCGGTAATGTATCAATCAAATTTGAAAAGAGCGCATACGTCCGTTCTTCGTGTTTACGATATAAAATATTTAATTGCCGAGCAAGGCTACCATTTTTCCAAAGCTGATTAAGCTCAAAATCGCTCCCCATATAAAAAACCTGATCAGGGTTTTTTTGCATAAGCAATAAGAGAGTAAAAAGTGTTTGTAAAACATACGGCGACCGCCCAACAGCTGTTCCATTAAAAATAATATAACAATGTGGTTGCATTATTTTTAAATGCTCATCAATAATCCCTTGCGAAAAAAGCTCTTCAAGGTCGCGTATTAATGAATGAAATGCTGCTTGGATATTGCCAAAAACAATAATTTTTGTTGCTGCAGAAAGTCGTGTTCCTATGATAAATTTACCTGATCGACCACGAGCCTTTTGATTGCTTATGACCGATTGTAAAATCTCTTCAAAATCGTAAAAAGGGAATGGATCTTTTTTTAACCCGAACATACGCAAAAAAAGTGTTCCATAACCGGGACGCATTTTCATTAAATGGTTGCTAAAATCAGGATTAAAATCATTATTATTGTCAGATTTTACCATTTCCTGGTATTCATCTGCCATAATTCGCAAATCGGCCAACGTATACTCTTTTGCTGAAACTAACAAACTCTGTGTAAACAAAAATGCGAGCAGATACCAGATATACAACATATCATTCCCCATCAAAATATTTCAACCCCATGGAAAGTGAAGCTTAATATATAAATTGTAATAGCTAAAAAGGCTGTTATCAAAAGACCATGAACAATAAGTATAAGCATTTTTTTTACACGCATATTAAGTTTTAATGAAAATATACCTATAAGAAAAAGTATTGCAGCAAGAGCTAAAAAGACGATAAAAAAGTAATCTGAAACCATAAAATAACCAACTTTTGGCGACATCCCTTCAATGACAAACCTAAAGCCAATAAGCCCTGATAAGCTTGCGCCATTTGCAACCATGATAGAAGAAAAATATTTCTGCGGATCATAAGAAAAAGCAGTAAGCATAATAATTATAAAAACCAGCATAGGCATGAGCAAAATAAGTGCATTTTTTAAGCCGGCTCTTCGATATAACAGAGAAAATTGCACACCTGGGTGCTCAATGTTTCTGACAAATTCACGTTCATCAAGACGCTCCTCTATATACCCTGTTTCAACTTGTTCAAACGCCTGTATCCATCCATGCGACCGGGTATTTTCATCAACAATAAATGATTGTTTATCAGATTCAAATATCAATTCCTGAGGAGATACTTTATGATTGATCAGTACCAGAGAAACGATATGGTCTTCAAGCGGAAATAGTTTATAATCAAGCTCCGTTTCGAATTTAACAACGATATCATATAATGCAAGAATATTTTTATCATGAACAATGCGTGTTTTTGCAGGACTGATATGTAAGATCTCCCCTTTTTCAAAACGGAATTTTGAGATAGTATCCAACGATATAAGTATAGGATCAAATTCAAACCAAATTGTTCCTTCAAATAAAAAATTGTTATTAACAATATCAAAATTCCGGTACTTATAAATTGAAAGGCCTGTTGTAACAACCGTTGGAATATTGGCTGTTTCATCAATTTTTTGCGGAGTAAGCGGCTTGATTAAGAAAAGTGGCTCTGCCGGGGTTGGCTGCGAAACAGCTAATTTCATCGATAAAAAAAGGATTGTACAGGTAATTGTTATAGTAATAACATGGAAAAAAAAACCAATCGGCCGCTGATCATCAGATTGTACTTGATTTGACGGTTCTAAAAAAAAATTTTCCATAAATACAATTCCCTCATCAAAACAGCTGCTCAGGCGCATGCTTATTTACAGAATGCCGACTATCTGCACACGGTGTCAAGATTACTCAATGATCAACTGTTCATCCTTCAGCAATCCCGCCTGCCGAATAAGAATCTCAGAATTGCAGAGCGTAGTGGCCTGAGCTGTACGACCAGTGGTAAGCCCTTTGACAGAAACAGTATCAAGACAATCGTTCGGCGCAACTTGTATCGTGTACCTTTCAGAAGGCGGCAAATTAAAGCTCCCATTTTTTCCGGATAAGACAGATTCCCTGCCACCACCACTTTGCCAGGTAATAGATAACGGCTCTATCGTTTTATTTTCAAAAGTATAAAGAGTAACCTTATCCCATGCGTTTTGGTCAAATCCTGACAGAGAAAATATCATTAAAAAGGACAAATTGACTCTTATATTCATACTATCTCCTTACATTATTTTTTTTCAAAATTTATAACCAATTTTTTCCGGTCGCTTACCTTAGAAATAACAATACGCCCATCGCTACACACAGGATTAGAACGAGCCGAATAGCGATTATCTAAAGACGCAGCGTGTATAATATGTACACAATTATCCTGATGCGTTTCAAGCTGTTTTTCTGCCGAAGCACCCGACGCTAAAATAAAGGAACCTTCACGCGCTTCAGATGCTATACCGTTACTTTTCCAAAAAATAGTTAATGGCATATCTGTAGTGTTAATTACCTCATAAACACGCCCATGAATACCAAAAAATAGCATAGTAAAAAAACTATAACGATTCATAAAACTCCCCCTCTATCTCTCATATCTAGTATCTATTATAATTTATTCAAATTGCAATAAATATCGGCAGCCATAAAATTGCGCTCGCGGCTATTTGAAGGTATCCTTAAAGAAATAATTTTTTTATACCTATTGGTGCAAAAACGATGAAATCTTTAGAAGTCAGACAAAAGTTCTTTAATTTTTTTAAAAAACAGAGCCACACACAAGTGGCAAGCTCCAGTTTAATTCCAGCACATGACCCGACGCTTTTATTTGCAAATGCGGGCATGAACCAATTTAAAGATGCCTTTTTGGGGCTGGAAAAACGTTCCTATAACCGCGCGGTTACTATTCAAAAATGCATTCGTGCCGGCGGAAAACATAATGATTTAGAAAATGTTGGCTTCACCAAGCGGCACCTTACCTTTTTTGAAATGATGGGCAACTTTTCCTTTGGAGACTATTTTAAAAAAGAGGCAATTGTTTTTGCATGGGATTTTTTAACTAAAGAATTATCACTTGACTCGCAAATGCTCTATGCGAGCGTCTACAAGCTCGACGATGAGGCTTATACTATTTGGCATGAAATAGTAGGGCTGCCAAAAGAGCGCATAGTCCGCCTTGGCGAAGCTGACAATTTTTGGCAAATGGGGGACATCGGTCCGTGTGGCCCTTGCTCCGAAATTTATATAGATCGAGGCGCAGATAAGAGTACCTGTACAAATAACGAGTGCGCACCTGGATGCTCATGTGATCGTTTTTTAGAAATTTGGAACCTCGTCTTTATGCAATATGAGCGCCAAGCTGATGGAACCGATATTTTATTAAGGCAAAAAGGAATCGATACGGGCATGGGCTTAGAGCGACTTTGCACCATTTTACAGCAAAAAGAAACAGTCTATGATACAGACCTTTTTGCGCCTATTATACATGAGACTGAGCGATTAACAGGGATCGCGTACGCAACAGCACCCGCTGAAATACAAGCAGCATTTCGCGTTGTTGCAGATCATGTACGCTCAACAACGTTTGCTATTGCCGATGGTTGCGCGCCTTCAAATGAAGGGCGCGGCTATGTGCTTAGAAAAATTATTCGCCGGGCTGCCTTATTCGTACAAAAACTATCGAATAAGAATATTTTCCCTGAGCTTTCTCATATAGTTGTGGACGCATTTAGTCCGGTATACCCTGAACTTGGGGCTGCGCGCCATCTTGTTAAACAAGTGCTCACCAATGAGATTGAAAAGTTTTCACTCAATCTTATAAATGGGCAGTCTATTTTGAAAAAATATTTTATAGAACAACAGGGGCATAAGATTCTTTCGGGAGCCCAAGCATTTAAATTGTATGATACTTATGGATTTCCCTTAGAACTAACGCTCGTTATCGCTCATCAAGAGGGTTTTTCTGTCGATAGTGACGGATTTGAAAAGGCAATGACAGAACAACGACAACAATCTGGTAAAAAAAATAGTGTAAAACAAGATATAATTTTGCCAGACGAATTGTATACTGAATTTACCGGCTATACAGAGTTCGTAACGCCTACCAACATCACAGCGATTATAGTTAACGATCAGATTGTGCCTCAAATTCCAGAAGGCGAACGTTGCTGGATTATAACTGAAAAATCACCGGTTTACGTTGAATGTGGCGGACAGGTGAGCGATACAGCACTGATAATGGTCGGCCACCGTCAGGCTGAAATTATCGACGTTAAAAAAATAAATAAGGTTATTGCTTTTGAATGTATAGCCCCAACAGAGTTGACGATTGATCAACAGATAACAATTTCAGTAAATCAAAAAATGCGGGTGGCTACTATGAAAAATCATACAGCTACACACCTTTTACAAGCAGCGCTTCAAGCTGTTTTGGGTACACATGTTAAACAGGCCGGTTCGCTAGTAACTCCTGATTATCTCCGCTTTGATTTTACCCATCATTTACCGCTGGCAGCAGATGAAATTTTACGTATTGAAGATA
>JAJZMR010000039.1 GCA_021847535.1 bacterium | reverse complement strand
TCCGATCTCAGACTTTTTATTAGCCATGCGATCAATCTTTCATCTAGATAATTAAATTACTTTTTGTACTTTTCTAGCTTTAACACATTTGGTGCAGACACTTGCACGATAAACAGTATTTTTGCCAGAGGATGGAATAACATAACGCATCGTATGAACATTAGGATATATCCATTTTTTCGTTTTATTATTTGCGTGGCTCACGATATTACCAACATGAGGACGCTTATCGCATATAGCACATATACGTGACATTTTTAAATTTTCCTTTCACCAGGGAGTATAAACAGATGCTTATGTAGTTTTTATACTTTTTATTACATTACTCGGGCCGACTGCCCGCGGGAAATACTCTTTTATTGTAACAAATTCTCAACTTTATACAATATCAATCCTATGGCTTTCGCGCGGCGGTATTTCAAGCAACCGATAAATTTCATCCGCATAAAGCGTCTCTTTTACCAATACTTCTTGAGCAAGAAGCTCAAGCTTATCCCTATTGTTCTTCAAAATATCCATTGCACGGGCATATTGCCTATCTATAATAGTCTTGACCTCCTGGTCAATCAATCGAGCAGTTTCAGGCGAATAGGCAGACTCTCTATACTGGTTATCATATATAACCTTACCCAATTGGTCAGACATCCCATACTGACAAACCATATGATGGGCAGTTGTCGTAGCACTCTTAAAATCTCCCAGCGCACCAGAAGAAATTTTACCAAAGACCAATTCCTCAGCAGCCCGACCACCCAAAGAGACGGCTATATCAGCCAACATCTCATTTTTAGAAGTCGAATAACGTTCATGCTCAGGAATATAATGGGCTGACCCCAAAGATCGACCACGCGGCAAAATAGTCATTTTATAGAGCGTCATCGGCCTATCTTCAGGCAACATTAGTGCCACCAAGGCATGCCCAGCCTCATGATAAGCGGTCATTTTAAGCTCTTCAGGTCTCATTTTGATAGAATTCATCTGTTTGCCCATCATAATCTTATCACGGGCTTCATTAAAATTATGACTATCTACAAACTCTTTTCCCTCTTGGGCCGCCATAATGGCAGCCTCATTAACCATATTAGCCAGTGAAGCGCCTGAAAAACCGACCGTCGCACGGGCCAAAACATCTAAGCGAATTGCAGGATCATAAGAAACCTTACGTAAATGCACCTGCAAAATCTCTTCGCGAGCCTGAATATTTGGATACGGAACGGAGACCGTTCGATCAAATCGTCCTGGACGCAATAACGCCGCATCAAGAATATCAACCCTGTTTGTCGCAGCAATCACAATAACAGATGCCTGCACCGTTGAAAACCCATCCATTTCAGTAAGTAATTGATTAAGGGTTTGGGCATATTCACGGTCCCCACCGCCAGAGGCATCAACACGCTTGCCGCCAATAGCATCAATTTCATCAATAAATATAATACTTGGCGCATGCTTGCGGGCCTGCGCAAAAAGTTCTCGCACACGTTTGGCCCCAACACCAACATATTGTTCAATAAAAGAAGACCCGCTCACCGCAAAAAAGGGCCGCCCTGATTCACCGGCAACAGCCTTGGCCAATAGCGTTTTACCATTACCCGGGTCACCCGTTAACAAAACCCCTTTAGGTATTTGCGCGCCAAGGCGTGTATATTTTTCTGGACGAATAAGAAAATCTACTACTTCAAGCAACTCTTGCTTTGCCTCATAGGCACCAGCAACATCAGTAAACTTTGTCGTTACTTGAGCGGGCATGAGCATACTCACCTGCGCACCGCCTTCAGCGCTTTCAGTACTACGCGATTCTAAAATATGTTTATGCGCACGCTCAATATCTTCACGAGTAATAAAACTTCTATCGCCACGCGCAGCGTATAAAGCTGCCTGATTCATAAGATGTGCCAAATCGGCACCACTAAAACCAGATGTTTTTCCTGCAATCACTTCAAAATCAACTGATTCATCAATTTGCAAAGAACGGGCGTGAATTTTTAAAATATCAAGGCGAGCTTTGTAATCAGGAAAAGGAATAACAATTCTTCGATCAAACCTACCTGGCCGAAGCAACGCCTTATCCAAAACCTCAGGTCTATTGGTAGCTGCAATCACAATAACAGGCACACCAGCAGAATCAAAACCATCTAACTCTGTTAAGAGCTGATTTAAGGTCTGCTCACGCTCATCGTTGCCTCCACCAATACCAGCCCCACGCTCACGCCCAACTGCATCAATTTCATCAATAAATATGATACAAGGGGATAACTTACGCGCTTGAGCAAAAAGATCCCTGATTCGTGCCGCACCAACGCCGACAAAGACTTCTATAAAATCCGATCCAGTCGTTGAAAGAAATGGACAATGAACTTCTCCTGCAAGCGCTTTTGCCAATAATGTCTTGCCATTGCCCGGTTCTCCGATAAAAAGAACACCACGTGGCACATGTGCACCCGATCGGCGATATTTTTCTGGATACTTAAGGTAGTCAACAACATCTTGTAAGGCTTCTTTGGCGTCAGATGCTCCAGCAACATCGCTGAAACGTGTCTTAATCTCGGAAGGCATAAAAAGGCGGGCCTTATTCTTACTGAGACCAAAAATTCCCCCTCCAGAATCTTTTGCATTCATTTTTCTATATCCAAACCATAATCCAAGGGGTGTTATCACCAGCAGAAGGCCAAGAATAAGTATCTGCCACCAATACGATTGATTTACAGGAACTATCGTGACTTTTACAGCCCCACCACGTTGCACAAGTGCTTCTGCCTGGTAACCTTCGGGTAATGTCGTTTTAAATTGTTCTCCGGTTATTAATTCGCCACTTGCCTCCTGACCCTGGATAGAAACATTTTTTATTTTTTTATTATCGATGTAATGCAAAAATTCAGTAAGATCAAAATTTTTCACTGACCGTACTGTATCAATAATAGGAGCAACAACGAGAAAAAGAACTCCAAGAACTACCAATGTGAGTGCAACAACACGCGCATCAAGGGGAAATTGTTTAAATCTATTTTTTTTCATACAGACCTTATCTACAGATGTAAATGAATATTTCTTGATTATAAGCAATTTTTCTGATTTCCTCAAGCGGTCAACTTTTTGAAGAACTATTGCTTTTTTCTAAAAAATACCATTATCGTGAAAAAGGAATTTTTATTATAAAAGGTTTTTTATGCAGCACGCTCACAAAATTGTTTATCACTTTTGGTTTTTATATCTCGGCCTATTGCTTATGAGCCTTGGAATACTCGCAATTCTTTTTTCATCAGTAAGCTCACGAATCCAAATAGCCTATTTTGGGCTTTTTCTTATACTGGTTGGCCTTATAGAAGGAGCCCATGTGATCAAAATGCCAAGCATAAGCTTTTTAATACTCCATCTTTTTATGAGTATTCTTTATATCGCTGCGGGAATACTCATCACAATCGACCCTCTAGGCGATGAAGCTATCGTGACCTTACTGCATGCCCTTTTTTTTATAGCATGCGGCGTCGTTCGGATTATTTTTTCTTTAGAAAAGCAAACCCCACACAGGTTGTGGCTTTTTTTAAACGGTGCGCTTACCTTACTTATCGGATTTCTTGTAGGATTTGAATGGCCTGAATCAAGTCTATGGGTTATCGGCACACTTGTCGGAATTGATGCACTCATGACTGGCTGGACCTGGATCATGCTCTCTCTTTCTAAACCATTAAGGAACATTATATGAATTTTTCTTTCTATCAATTTGATAAAGAAACACAAAAAGAATTACAAGAAAAAGGAAATCTTTTACTCTTTCTTGGCATTTCTTCCTGCATTATTGGAGCGCTCGCGATCTATTTTGCACTATTCAGCTCAATCATAACTATTTTTTATTTTGGAGTCCTGTTATTGATCTTTTCAATTTTAGAAGGAATAAAAATTATTAATTTTCGGACTATTAAAAGTTTTATTATTCATCTTTTTCTTACTGTTTTTTACGGAGTTACGGGAATGATAATACTCGCACACCCTCTTTTGAGCGAGTTGACACTCACCCTTGTATTAGCCTATTTTTTCATTGCCTCGGGACTTTTAAAAATATTTTTCGCACTTGTTCATACATTAGACCACACAGGATTGCAGATTGTCCAGGGGACACTTTCAACAATCTTAGGCATTCTCATTTGGCACCAGTGGCCTATATCTGGGCTGTGGGTCATGGGCACTTATATCGGCATCGATATTTTTATCAGCGGTCTGATTATTATCACCCTCTGGTATTGCACCCGAAAAGATACCGCCATTAACTAAACTGCCAGCTTTTATTCTTTAATACATTCATAGATAAGCAGTGGCGCGCGCACGTCTTTTGCAACAGTCTTTTGATAATCCTGATATTTGTTGATTATAGTAAATCCTGCCTGTTGTGCCACTTTTTCAAATTCATCAAACTCGTACAGATATTGCTGAAAATCCTCCGTTTCTATACTATCAACTCCGCCATCAATAATCGATTCATAACGACAACGTGCATTAAAATAGTGCGTTGTCGAATTATATGCCAGGTAACTGTTAAGAACTACATAGGAGCCATCTGCTGGCCGCTTACACACATCACGGTGCCACTGATTAAGGCCTGTTGGCACAGAAGCAATTGTCTCAATATCAACAATAAATCGCCCTCCAGGTGCAAGATGATTATACATTTTTTTTAAGCTTTTATCCGCATCGCACGGGGCTAACAGTCCCCATGATCCATACGGTATAAAGATAAGCGCGTACCTTTTTAAAGACTGAAAATCTTGTATAAACTGGTGCCACACCAATGGCTGAGGACAACGCGCTCTGAGCGCAGCAAGCATATAATGCGAAGCGTCAAAACCCTCTATATCATATCCTGCCTGCACAAGCGGAATGAAAAATCTACCACTTCCACACATAGGCTCAAGAATCGGTCCTTGTGCCTGAGCAGCACAGGCCATATAAAATCCAAGCGCTTCATCGTGATAACGGTGCACTTGGCCATCATAATACTCTTGTGCAAGTTTAAAATAAGTTGATAAAGATTTTTCTTTCATAATTATATGATAGCATATTTTATCAAATACGCATCGACTGAAAATTGCCCCCGCCTGCCAAAAAAAGCATATAAATCAATCATTCATACAACAATATCCAAGCGATGGTTAACCTCTTGAACGTGCGTGCCCATGCGACCACATCGTTCTTTCATAACAGATATAAGAAAATCATAATCTGCACCAGTTGCATGGTTAACTTGCATACCGCTTATTTTTACAGGAATAAGAGAAACTTTTTCAACCCCCTGCATACTCAGCGTGACATTAAATAAAAAAGAAAGATCATTGCGCAATTCTGAATCAACAACATAATCATCAATAAAATCACCAGTGTCATACATAATCAAGCCGCCCTTGTAAACCTCGATCCCTTGCACCACATGAGCACTATGGCCATGAATAATATCGACACCTGCTTCAATAAGTGTATGTGCAAAATTAATAAAATTTTGTGATGGATAGATACGCACATAATCGGTCCCGGCATTGTTGTCGCCTGCCTGCCAGGTCGGTTCGTTGTCCGTCAAACCTATAACAGCAAATCGTATCCCATTTTTCGTAAAAAAAATAGGCTGCTGCGCATGAGCCTTGTCAATGCCCGCACCAACATGTCTAATTTGTGCGCGATCCAACACAGCAAGAGTTTCAAATAAACCTTCATCTGCAAAATCACGCGAGTGATTATTTGCAAGATTAACCAGAGCAACATGGCCGTCCTGTAAGCTTTTTACAGCTACAGGATCGGCCTTAAAATTAAAAACCTTAGGCATCATAGTAGTGCTTTTTGTTAAATCCGTTTCCAAATTTCCGATAAGATAATCTGCCTGTTGAAGATCCTTCTGCGTGTCACCCCAAACAAAATTTGAGCGTTCACGCACAATGGTATCATTAACGAGTCGTCCAAGCATAAGATCGCCCACGAAACCTAAGGTAACCGTCATTTTATTTGTTGCCTGTCCCCACGATGCTGCGCAGACAGCTAAAAATATAAAGCGCCTAAACCTGGTTATTTTCAAAATTGGCAAGTTCATCTTTCTGGCCTTGACATAACTCTTGAGCAATTGCTTGATATTTCTCGGCCCATTCTTCCCAGAGCGCCATATGTTTTTTATGTAAGGCAAGAGCTGCCGCCAAGCTGTAATCAAAATAATCCTGCTTAGCTTGTTCATCAAAATCCGTCAGTTTGTCAAGCAAGTTAACCTGTGCTTTTTTAAAAATAAACCAATCTTCCGTTATTCGCTTTAATAGATCAGCCTTAGTCAAAGCTTGCTCTTGCATATAGCTGATCCAATCAAGTTTGTGTTCTTCTGCCATGTTCATAAAGGTAATTAAGTTTGATGCTGCAATTGAATCATTTTCTCGTGCGGTAAGCGCCGACAAGCTTCCTAAAACGAGGAACGCGTATACTCTATATTTTTTCATTACTACTCCTTATTATTGATTATTTATTATATTAATTGTTTATATTTTTTTAATTATAAACTGTTATTATAATCATAAATTATCACGAAAACGCAAGTCAATAGTTTTCTATTAAGCCATTTTTATATACTTAGGCTAAAGAGGGACCTGTTATGACGATAAGAGTGCTCAACCGCCACAAAATTATCCTGACACACATAGATAAAGTATATTTTCCCAGCTCTGGTATAACAAAGGGTGAACTTATTGATTATTATCAGGCGATCGCGCCGATACTGTTGCCTTATTGTCACAACCGACCACTTACGATGGACCGCTTTATAGAAGGGATAAGGGGAGAGTCCTTTTTTCAAAAAAATGCATCGCCTTATTTCCCAGCCTGGATCAAGCGCAAAAGTATCCCTTCAAAAAGCAAAATTGCTGGCCATGAAACAACATCGTATGTTGTCTGCCAAAATGTCGCAACGCTTATCTATATAACAAATCAAGGGTGTATTACGCCCCATACCTGGCTGAGTAAAACGAATCACCTGGACTATCCGGACATGATTATTTTCGATCTTGATCCGGCAGAAAAAAACGTAAAAGATTTTAAACCGATTGCACAGGCAGCATTAATCATTAAAGATCTTGTGCAAGCGCATGGACTATCTGCAGGACTCATGACAACAGGCTCCCGAGGACTTCATGTACGTGTTCCAATTAATCCCAAAAATCACTTTGATGACGTACGGCTATTTGCAAAAAAAATCGCTCAGTTGGTTGTTGAAGATGATCCTGAAAACTTCACCCTTGAATCACACAAAAAAAAGCGTGGCAAGCGCCTATTAATAGACATTATGCGTAATAGCTTTGGCGCAACAGCTGTTCTTCCTTATGCAGTGCGTGCTCGCGAAGGAGCCCCGGTTGCAACGCCGATCGACTGGGATGAGCTTCATAATAGTAAGCTTCGATCAGATACCTATACAATCAAAAATATTTTTGATCATCTGAATGATACCCCTGCTTTTTGGCAAGAAATGAATCGCTATGCAAAACAATTACCCGTAGAGTAACGGCTGCGGCTCAGACCAAGTTGGATAGCCGCATAATTGATCTTCTGGCGTCACTATTTGTTCAGTACCAGTCATACAATTAAAAATAGCGATTTGCTCATGGCCCTTAAAGCAACGCTTATAGGCTATATAATTTCCACACGCAGACCAGGATGCATCAACCTTGTCTCCTGGAGAATAGGTCAACTGCGTCACCGATTTTCCACGCACATCAGTTGAAAAAAGCTGCAAAACTCCTTGCACTTTTTTTGAAAAAAGAATGTTATCCGTTGCTCGGTGCACATCCGGGGAAAGAACATAGCCGCCCAGCGGGAGAATCGTTGTCTGCTGCGTTTCCTTGTTATATCGCTCAATATTTCCATTACACGAGTAAATAATGTCACCATGAGAGAGTAATGATGGGCAACCACATACTTTATTTTTATGGGTGATCCGCGTATGCGTTCCTTTTTTAGCGTGCCAATCAAAGGTATAAAGCCATATACCTCCTGAACGACAATAAACAAAGGTATCCCGATCTTGTTGGGCAACGCCAACACAAGTTCCTGGGGCATCAATAATTGGCCAAACATGTCCATCAAGATCAAGCCCCATCAACCGAACATTACTTGAAGTAAATTCTGATATCGTCAACCATATTTTTTTATCAGAGGCTGAAGGTCGCGCCCACTGGGGGGCAACCAAAATACGACTATCTTTAATAATTGTCCTACTTGTGCCATCTACCGGATCGAGAATGCAAACTTCAGTTTTTTTAAAATTACGCATCGTAGGGCTTTTTTTTACATAGGCTATTTTGGTCAAAAAATATGAGGGTTGATTAAAAAGATAAGCAATAACAGCATCGGCTACCAAACGTATAGTTAACGCCGTCACCTCAGTTCCCGTTGTTTTTCCGATAAGCATCTGCGCCTGAGTGGCATCATAAAGACGCCAGGAAATACGGTCTTTGTCAGATGAAATAAAAAGAACCACGCCGCATCCATAATTAAGATATTCAGTTATAACCTTGCTTGATGCAGGCGCCGGGCGCTGAAAAATCAAGGCCGTAAAAACCCCCGTACCGGTAAACATTTTTTTTAAAAGCTCCACATTCGGCAGATCTTTATCATGTTCGTAAACAAGCGCAAGAGAAAAAAGTGCCTTGCTGTTCGGTTTTTCAATAGCAATAGAGACCGTGGATATGCACGGGATATACAAAAAAATTGAGAGCGCTGTTAAAATTGGAAAATACATTTTTTGCCCCATAATTTTTTTGGAAAGTGACTTTTAAGAACGGCACTTTTTGCCGCAATATCATAGACAGGAAATCCAGAACTTTGAATCACCTCAAGATGATCCGGCGCGCCTGTTGATGAGATCGATACCTGAATGCTACAAGGTGTCGTGGTGCTGACGCCTACAGGCGGGTGCCACCAGCGTTTCACGGCATCAATAATATCAGCGTAAAGGCCCGCCTCTTCATATTGACGAATATCTAATTCTACCGGAACCATCGCTGATGGCTTTATTTCTGAAACCTCGGTTGGCAGCTTAATCGGCTCAATTTTTTGTTCTGATGATTCATTATTTTGCGATTTTATTTTTTTTGATTTTACCCTCTTTGAGCCTAAATTAAGGGGTGAAAAAAGCTTTTTAGCAGGCTGTTTATTCAGCTTTTTATCAAGTTTTTTAATAATTTTTTCTCGCCTATCTTTTTTTTGAATAGTTTGGTCAAAAGAGCTCTTTTTCGTTGTCTTTTTTATAGAATCGGCCAATAACATAACGCGCGTTGCCCTGCGCATGACTAAATTTTTTTTAATATCAATCATACAAGATGACCGGTCAGGCTGAAAGACAACATATGAAAGAACAATATGAAGTATCGTAACCATGAGCCCATATTTAAAAAGATCACTATTAACGAGCCCCAGAGGTCGATATTTTTTCTGTAGTAAACGCAACATATGTAATTTTTCCTATATTTTTTATTGCATCAACCAGCTCGATCACTTTACCAAATTGAACGCCCGTATCGGCACGAACAATAACGGCATCTACACCCTTATGCTCGCTTGCATAGTGAAGCTGTTGTAAAATATCGGTGGCAGTCCCCGCTTGATTATTAAGATAGATAATCCCCTGAGCATCAAGCGCAACGACCCATTCTTGGGGCTTTTCCGCAAGATCAACATCACTGACATGCCCCTTTGGCAATTCAACTTTTATCCCATTTTGAATTAATGGTGTGGTAACCATAAAAATAACAAGCAGCGTTAATGCTGTATCAATGAGCGGGGTAAGATTTACCCGCGGCAGGCTCTGACTTCTCTGCTGACGATATTTGTGCATACGCATGGCTATATTCCCTTTCCCATAATTTTTTTGCCAAAATTTCATAACGATCTGCAATCACCATTAACTGGTCTTCTGCTTGACGAACATAGGTAAGCAATGCATGATACAATGCAATGGTGGGAATGGCGACTAACAACCCAGCCAATGTCGTGATAAGAGCTTCTGCAATTCCTGGAGCTACGGTCACGATATCTGCAGATTGCCGCTCACTGATACGTATAAAAGAATGTATGAGCCCCCAAATAGT
>JAJZMR010000021.1 GCA_021847535.1 bacterium | reverse complement strand
TGATGTTCATGTTCAGATCAAGAATACCATAGGTCCATGATGTTTTACCTGAAACGCATGGCCCGATATTTTTAACAGATGCTCCGGCAAATGGTGCGGCAATTGCTTGAGAAGCTGGCAGAACGCCGATGACGTAGGCATCGAAGTTGAACGCAAGATAGCGCAGCGTTTCGATACCTCCGGCGATCCCTAAACCCACTTCAGCATGGCCGTTATTACCCGTTGGGAATTTCAAAATTTGTAATGGATCTTTCACTTTAAGACCTGTCGGCGCAGTAATCCAGAGGCGGCCTTCAAAGTAACCATTATCTTTCCAATCGTAACCTAAATAAAATTCGAAGTTGGTGTCACCCATGCCACGTGTATTGCCATAACAGGCATTCAGACCTATTTGATCTATGAAGTTACTTAATGGAGTATTAGCCAAACTATTAAATGCTGCAGTCAAGATATTGTACGTTGCGCTTGCGCCACCTAAAAGTGCTCCTGGCGTTGCTTGCCCAGAACCTTGAACATTAGGCACAACATACAACTGCGATTGCGCAGCCGGATCTGCCCCAAGTGCTGTGTAAACATAATCGCTTGCAACTCTGCCGCGTTGTAACTCACTCAGTCCAGAACCATCACCATTTAAAATACCCGTACTGTTTTGTGGAATATCTGCCCACCGTACCGATGTCGGCACTGAGCCATTAGTGCTTTCAATGATTGACAAAAACGGTGCAGCAGAAGTTGGACCATTCGTTGATGGCACCATGCCTGAAGTCGCTTGACCAGCAATAAGGATATCTTCTGTTGATGGATACGTAACCATAGGAACTTGTTTCCCATCCACATTAAAATAAACCCTATCAAGGACACTCAGCGCATCAAGCCGGGCGACAAAGACATTATTCGTTTGTGGATTACTTCCCTGAACTTGGATAGACTCAACGCGCTGTTGATAATAATTAGTAACAGGATTTGCATTTTCTGCCGCAATAATCGGATCACCACAAACTGGTTGTACTTGTATATCGCGGAATGGCACCCGTACACGTAGCCCGCCATTCCATTGTTTATCGCAACCAAAACGTGTACTCAATGTTGTTCCAAACCAGACACCCTGTTCACGGTAATCAACATTAATCGTGATGGGAGCCAAGATAACAAATGGATTGATTGGGGTACCTGGTGCAATAAATGAGTTAGCAAAGGCCTCTTCAAGCGTAAATGTTGTTTGCCCAAAATAGAGGGCTGCCAGTGATTCCTTACGCCCTGGACAACAGCTGTCTACAAGTTGCGTATCGCCACAATTATTATTATAAGCATTGGGAGCTGTTCTGGAATAAATACCGGTCCAAAAATGAGTGTCCAGATTAAAATCATTGAGCTCACGATCCCGATCAAGTGGGTAGTGCATGTATCCTTCGAACAGACTTAATGGAGTCCGTGTTTCTTGCCATGCCTGCAGAGTGCTTGCAGGTGTAAGCACTGCCGTCAATAATAATGTAAATTGCTTATTCATAGTCTCTATCCCTTTTTTTACTGTTCTGGATTTAATTGAGATAATTCTGGAGCATTCGTAGAAAGGTCTACCGCGATACCAACGGCACCTATTTCGAGTGAATTATTTGGATTGACATAGGTTCCATTAAGCCCTCGAATAGGCCCAGCGATATTACGCTGAATTGTATTAACTCCAGCGCTATTGAGTATGTATCCGATAGTTGCTTCACCCAGTTTGTTCCTAAATATAGTCGCTGTTTTTCCGCCCTGGGTGCTGTATTCCGACATCGTCAAATAATCGAATAATGCCAAGCCACCTCCATTGACAATCGGTGCAAGTACAAATTTTGGATAGTCAAGCAATGCTGCTTTAGATGACATAATACCTGCAGTGATGTATGGATTGGTAACGCCTGCTGTTGCCTGTACTAAAGGCTGAACACCAGTGGTTGGTGCAATGGTAGAAAGAAGAACCATATTCCCACCACCCAAGATATCAGCATTAACCGTATCAAAGCTAAAATTGTATGCAGGGCAACTGGAAGTTGAATTAATAATCGCTAACAGGCCAGCAAGATTATTGTCACCCGAATAGGTCTGCTGATTATCAAAAGTACCCTCTGGAACTGAAATAGTGATACTACCTACATGGTACAATGGTGCAATTAACCAAGTGTTGGGAGCCGTTTGTGGTTTATTGACAATACCAGCACCGAGCCCTAGAAAGCCTTGGCTATCCAGATCCAATAATGCACCAGCGCCTGTTAATAAGAGGGTAAAGGTCATGTTAAGGCCAGAACCGCTGCCAAATGTATCGCCTATTTGAAAACCACCGCCGTATTCAGACGATGAACCGATGAAGAACTGTGCATTATCAGTAAATGCCCATGATTGATTCGTGATAGGTATCCCTATACCTAATTGACCCAGGTCTGTATTTGTTTCAACACCAAGCAATGCTCCACGTGGAATAACTAATTGGGCATTTTCTTTAAAAGTAACACGCCCTGCGCCGGTAAATTTCACGCGCATGTTATCCGTTGATGCAACACTTGTTCCACTAGGCACATTCACCGAAGTATCAGGCTCACAATAAAGTCGTGAATCACCTTCAAAAATAAGGTTACCGCCACCAAGGACAACTTCAGCACCAGGTTCAAGCACCATGTTAACAGCACCTGAAATAACAAGTGTTTGGAGTGTTGAGGTAAATTGTGTCAGGTCAAGAACACCATCTGATTTGATACGCAACCCTTTAGGAACAACTGAATCGATCAGCAGCCTGTCGCCTGTGACAGCTGTGGAACCAAATGCCGTTCCCGTTACAATATGGCAGTAATTGTTAATCAATGTATCAACATTTAAACGAACAGTCGCGCTTCCATTTGGCATAAGAATCACGCCATTGACTCCTAGGACCACACTTGCATCAAGCGAATCGACATTACGAGCAGCCGTACCCAGGCCAACAAGTGCATTATTTTGTAAGGCTAAAACACCGACAGGAGCTGTTCCAGATGATCGTCCGGTCAATAAGACAAACTCACGAACAAGACCACCATCAATCATTAAGTGGACTTGATCACCAAGACGAGAGTTAATCACCTGCATTTGATCAACTGTTCCTTGTATCGTCGGCAAGCCATTGAGATTTGCAGCCACAACAGGATACAAGGTCGCTGGAAAGAATGGTGCTGTTGTCGGCTCATATGGTACAAACAATGGTTGACTGTAGGTAGAACAATAATCCTTCATTAAATTTTGCCAATCAAGCGTATAATCTGAAAATTCAGTATCAGGGCCGATAATAAGAAGTTGCGATGGATCATTAAGATTTAATTGCCATTGCGCGATGCCAACACGTGGATCAAAAAATACCTGATTATAGGCCAAATTTACCAAACCATTAGATGATTTGGTGACCATCATACCAAAATTAACACGATTACTGTTGTTATTGACAACGCCGTTGTAATCGACAAACATGCCCCCTTGGCCTGTGGTACAACTTGATTGCGGGCTATTTAAATCCCCACCTTGGGTTGAAAATGAAAAGAATTCACCTAAAATATCTAAGGTTGGTAGAGATGTTCCACCAAATGTATTATTTTGAGTCCCAATTGAGATATTACTTGCATATGCAAGAAATAGCGTATTAACGCCCAATTGACCGGAGATATTTCCCGTAATTCCTGGAGTAACTTTATAATTATTCACTGAAACAGTCAATTGAAGGTCGATCTCCGGGTTAACGCGTCCAGCATCAACAACGGTAACCGTCTGCATCACATCAAGTTGCGCATCACGGCTCACAATGGTTTGAAAATCTGCAGCGGTTGAACCAACCTCTGTTCCTAAAATAAGGCTTCTGCCTGTTCCATTATCAATGCATCGCCCATTGCCGTAAAAAATAAATTGGCTTATATTGTTCAGGTCAGGAGCAAAATCATTCACAATCTGCAAGCTTAACCCTACAGCTGCTGCGCTTGTATGTAAATCGAAATAAGAATTATAAAATTGTATTGCAGGAACAACGCGTGCTGCATAACATGGACAGCTGAGGTTGCTCGTGCAGCAGATATTCAGCCGATCACCACCGACGTAAGTTGGCGATGATTGACCAGCAATATTATCATCAAATATCGGATGTATTTCGTCAGTATGCTGTAAATGCATTTGGTAAAGCGCCATTTTGTTATTAATTAAAAAGGTACCACTACCATATTGTAAATAATTCCCTTGAGCATCTTGCGCATATGTTCGCAAGGGGAAATTTGTATCATTTTGATAAATAAGGACTGAACCGCCTGTTGACGTCACCTGCCAAGAAAGTATCTGAAGCGCTGTCCCATCCGTAAATGCCGGATCAGAATCACCATTTACTACTAACGGCCCTTCGACATCAAGCAATATTGTCCCTACATTAAGCAAAGATCCTTCATCACTTGGATTAAGTGTCGGATTTATCGTGAAGG
Organism: bacterium; assembly: GCA_021847535.1. Taxonomy (GTDB): domain Bacteria; phylum Babelota; class Babeliae; order Babelales; family Babelaceae; genus BOG-1370. The sequence continues at coordinate 5,919 of JAJZMR010000021.1, read as the reverse complement.
ATATTGTCCCATCAGCGGCAAACATACTTGAGTTTCCCAAGCAATCAACACCAGATCTAAAATATATAGCAGAATTTCCTAGCATAAAAATTTGTGCAGGGTCTGAATTGTCTGGATTGCCATCAATGATCAATGCTGCTGGGTTTCGGTCCTTGATAACTCGCGTTAAAAAACGCTCACAAGGCACATTTAAAACATCGTCTGGAATTGCTGGAAGCACCGTTATATTTGTTACCGTAACAACGTAATCAATATAACTTTCAGGATTGACTGTTGTTTTTGAACCGGCACCCAAAATAAACCCTGAACGAATAACCGTTGAGCTGGTAGGAGTTAATTCACAAAATGGATTATTTTCTAAACCATTCCATGTGAGGTTGCCATTAACAATAAGCAAGCCATTGTAATTTCCAACAGACGGGGTTCCGCCAAAAAGAAGCTCTGGATTGCCATAGCTTGATCCCTGATTAAATTGAATATTTGCAAGGGTCACCGGAAAGCGGGTCAATGATGCAGCTTCGTTGACTACAGCACCACCATCATTAATTTGCAAGATCAAGCGGCCAATATTTGATGTACTTGCTGTCGCATCAAATTGTATCGTCCCGCTATTTCCCGAGAACTGTCCCAAAAAACTTATAGCAGAATTATTGCCAACCTCTATAAAAGCGTGGCCATCGGGGTCTGGATCACTGGCTGGGCTGAAGCGCTGGAAAACAACCGTTGGTGAAGTATTAATCATATTGTCCAAAAAGATGGTCCCACCACCTACTGTCGTTGTTTGCGTAAAACTCAATGTCTTTCCGCCCGCGATTTGAAAATCGAGCGTTCCACCACCACTCATGGTAACCAAAAAGTTCACCCCATTGGTGCCGCTCAAGGTCAGATCGTTAATAACACTTACGGTGATAATGCTTCCCGTGGTAGCCGAAAAGTATAACTCTTGAGAAGAGGTAATAGTTGCATCAGCAGCGATGGTGACGTAGCCCGTACTGCCTGATGTATTGACAATATTAACGGGTGTTGTGAGAAAATTTTGACCTGAAATAATCAGCGAATTTCCAGGGGCAACGGTGACATTGCCACTTTGAGCTCCGCCACTCCAGATTGTGTCAGCGTCTATGCGTGAACTGCATATAAGCAGCGCACAAAAGGCGCTTTGTGTAATTTTTTTGAACAACGAATCTCTCATGTAAACATCCTTCTTTTAGGAAAACTAATGTCTAAGAACTCAAAAATTGAGTTTCATACACTCATTCAAAGGATGTCAATAAAAAAGAATGCTAAGATTTAATGCGTGCCCAAACACGTATTAAATCGATCTGATCCAACTGTTTTTTGAAAAAAAAGAGGCGTGAAAAATCTGTGGGATTAAGAAAAGCAAGTTCTTGCTGTTGCTCACTTCCACCAATATGCTCACGTGCAGAAAGTGTTGCGGGAAAAAACGAAAATTGTTCACAATGACGTGCAACATTTTCTGTTTGATAAAGACTATTGAGCAATGCATAAATAACGTCTTCATGCTCAGTGGCCTGAGACAAAGCACAATTTTCAATCGTGACAAATGTTTGACGCGGCACTAAAAATTTAATAAAAGGAAATTGTTTCTGTGCACGTAAAATATATGAGCTTGATGAAACGATTGCTGCACAATTTTTTGTAGCAAGAAAATAATCTCCACGAAAATCAACATAAGCCTTAACAAATTTTTTTTGTTTACGTAAAAGATCTTCTACAGCACGCAATTTATAATGATCTAAAGAATCTACATGCTTAAAAAGATAGAGCGATGCCAACATGACCATTTCAATCGGGTCATTAACCATGGTAATTGTATAATCATGAGATGCGTTACCAAAAATTAATTCCCACGGATCTTTGAGCTGTTCAGAAGAAAAAATACGTTCATCAATTCCAACCCCATAGAGTTCCCAAAATAAAGGCAATGAATAATCATTATGCGGATCGTACGTATTTCCCAAGAGCATCGGGTTAAGATCGGCAAAAAAATCTAATCGCGATTTATCAATTTTTTTAAGCAGCTGCTGATCTGCGAGTAATTTGATCGCATAATCTGACGGAAGAATGAGATCAAAGCCCTTACCCCCTGTTGTCTTCAACTTAACAAGGAGCTCTTCGTTTGATGAAAAATAGCTCAGATTTATCTTAACGCCATTTTTTTTCTGAAATTCAGCAAGAAATGCCGGATCTAAAATATCGCTCCAACAGGCAATTGTAATAGTTTTTTGCGCAGGGAAAAAAAGAGCTATCTTCATGCTATACATAAGGCACATAAACAAAACAACCCAACATCCAACGCCCAAAATTTTCACAAAGAAATTGACCATATTCATCGCTCACACACCATTCTTGTCAAAAAAAGTTATCCAACAAAAAAGCATGACTAAAAATGCGCTCAATATAAAAAGAAACGTTGATAATGCATTCATAACGGGAGATATCCCAGTTCGCAACATAGATAAAAGATAGAGAGATAATGTCTGAACTGATGTTCCAGAACAAAAATAAGAAAGCACAAAATCGTCAAATGATAGTATAAATACTAACAATGCAGCAGCAATAATTGTTGATCGTAACAAGGGCATAATAATAGAAAAAAAGTTTGATGGACTGTTGCACCCAAATCGAGCGATGCTTCTACAAGCCGCATATCAAGCTCAGCAAATCGGCCATTAATTAATGGTACGGCAAAGCCAAGTCCCAAAACTGTATGCGCGATAATAAGAGTCACAATACCTAATGGCGCTGCACAAATAACAAAAAAACTTAAAAGACCAACACCCAATACCACCTCAGGAACAATAAGATTTGCATAAAAAAGAGAAAAAAGCGAATCAAAAAGCGAAGCTCTTCTAGTAAAAAGGCGCATGTAAACAAGCGCAAGAGCAAAAAGAACACTTAAGATTGTAGCGCTTAAAGCAATAATAAATGAATTGCTCAAGGCATACCAAATATAAACCGTACCGAACAATTCATGGTACCACTGCCAAGTAAAAGATATCCATGGTGACGGAAATGCCGCGCTATTAAAAGAAAAAGTTATAAGAATAGCAATGGGAATATAAAAAAAGAGATAAATAGACGCAATCGCCAGAAAAATTATCCCTTTTTTAACGATCGATAAGACTTTCATAAACGCCCCTTAAGCGAGCGAGCAAGAGCCCCATATATAATTATACTTGCACCTATCAGCACCAGAGAGCTCATCAAGGTAAATGCTGCCCCATATGAAGCGGTTTCAGCACCTAATACACAATACGAAATCAGTGAACCTACACATAAAAATTTATCACCTCCCATAAGCTCGGGAATAGCAAACTCTCCAAACGATGGAACAAACACAAGAAAAAATCCTGAAATAATCCCCGGCAAAGTCGCCGGTATTAAAACATAACGAACTGTCTGAAACCAGCTAGCCCCTAAATCGAGAGAAGCTTCAAAAAGGCGATTGTCAAATTTTTCAAACTGCGTATAAAGAGGCAATACCATGAACGGCATGTAGTAATAAACCATCATAACCATGACAGAAAACCACGTATTTAATAAACTCAGCGGCTGAGAAATAAGCCCCATCGACAACAACAGTGTATTAAGAAATCCATTTTTTTCTAAAACGAAAAACCAGGCGTAAATATGTAATAAAAAATTTGTCCAAAATGGAACGATAAGTAAAAAAAGACCTGGTATTCTCAGCCTACCTGCCTTAAACGCCAAAAAATAGGTTAAAGGATAAGCAAAAAAAAGGCATAAAAAACTATTAGAGAACGCCATCCATAAAGATCGGGCTATCACCGCGACAAATACTGAATCAAAAAAAGGAAAAAAATATTCCCCGAATCTTCCATGAAACGCTTGCTGTATAATACAAAAAAGAGGTATAACAAAAAAAAGTATTTGCCATACAAGAGCTGAAGTCCCTACTAAAAAAGGAAATTCTTTACGTACACTTTCAAAAAGTCGACCCATACTCCACCCTTTTAACGCTCAACGACTACCACATTTTCTTTTTGCCAATACAAATACAATTCATTATCGTAATCGATAACCTGTTGTGGAAAATGCTCTTCATTCTGCTCAAATACCTGGACTAGTTGCTCATTTTGCAAACGAATATTATATTGCGTTGATCTACCATGATAAACAATCGCCTCAACAACACCTTTTAGTCTATGAGAAAATCCATCAATCTCTTTTTTGGTAATAAAGAATTTTTCAGGCCTGATACTCATAACAATTTGTTTGCCCGGAATCATCCATTCTTTTTTGCGCGGAATAAAGATAGAAAAGCAACCTAAGTGAGGTATATCTATAGATGGTTGCCCTTCGATTTCTTGATAAATACCAACGAATATATTCGTATTACCAACAAATTGAGCAACGAATGATGATTGCGGAAACTCATAAATTTCTTTAGGAGTCCCGATCTGCTCAACGATTCCATCATGATTCATAATAGCCATCTGATCTGCAACCGTGAGCGCCTCGGAAGGATCATGGGTAACGTAAATAAAAGTTGTTTTCAGTTTATCTTGCAGCTCAATAAGCTCAATCAGCACCTTTTCTTTAAGTCGGCTATCTAAGGCTGCAAGCGGTTCATCTAAAAGGAGAACTTCGGGCTCATTGATGATTGCACGCGCAAGCGCAACACGTTGCTGCTGGCCACCAGATAAATTTTTAATATGTTTATACGTATGAGATTCAAGATGGACTGATCTTAAAACCTTAATAACGCGCTCCTGGATTTCATCAACTGGAACACCCTTAACTTTCATGCCATAGGCGACATTTTCAAAAACTGACATGTGCGGAAAAAGTGCATAACTTTGAAAAACAGTATTCACCCGTCGCTGATTAATAGGTTTGTGGGTGATATTTTCGTCGCCCAAAAAAATAGCGCCGCTATCAACCGTTTCGAATCCCCCAATCAATCGCAAAATTGTTGTTTTGCCACAACCACTCGGACCCAGAAGAGCAAAAAATTTGCCCTCTGGGATGGTAAGATTAAGACTTTCAAGGATGAGATCACCCTGATAACTTTTGGTAATATTCTTTAACTGGATACTTCTCATGAACGGCGAGCCTTACGTCGAGCAAAATAGAGAGGAACTACAATATCTGATAGTGTACATGGAATTACTACCGCTACCAACAAAAAGATTAACAAAATTCCCATCATGCTGTGCCACTGGGTAAAACCATAGGAAACCATATAAAAAAGCGCGGCTAACGAACTGATAAGAATATGGATAAAATGAGAAATCAATGAAATAAAACCCAAAGCATTTTCGCTATGTGAACGTATCATCCAACCATTTATTAATCCAACAAGCATAAAGGGGGTTAGATTAATCAAATCTGCAAACTGTGTAAAACAAATATGCACAGGCATATAGACACCAAGCAGATTTCCCGCAAGCGCTGGTAAGGCAACGTCAGATAAAGTGCAAAAAATCGCTGGCGCAATCAATGAAACAATCATGCCGGCAACAACATTATTCGAAAAACGGAAAAACATAACCGCCGTTCCAGTAACGGCAAAAATAAGATGGAGATAGTGAAAAGAATGGAAAAGAATATGATACGACCGAGCAAGATCATACGCGTAAGGAGTCGAACTGGTCAACAAATGTATAAGACTCAATATAACAAAGCCAAGCGCTAAAGAAAAAGCAGCATATGGAAAATGGCAGATAAGCTCTTGACGCAATGACCCGACATGGTCGTGGTGAGTATGGTGCGCATGATCGTGTATGTTATTCATGGGATGTTCCTTTTTCAAGCAAAAATATTCTCAATAATGAAAACATCAGTATAAAACATGATAATCCAAATTGCAAAAAAGAATTACCTCGTATTGCTAACAACAAACAATTTTGACTTAAAATGCATTACCGAGGG
>JAJZMR010000071.1 GCA_021847535.1 bacterium | reverse complement strand
TTCCGATCAGGAAGTTTGTTATATCGATATCGTGGTATGGGGTCCACAAGCGGAAAATTGTGCACAATATTTACGCAAAGGAAGCCCTATTTTAGTTGAAGGGCGATTGAAATTTGATTCCTGGAAAGATGTTGATGGCAAAATGCGTAGTAAACACTCAATTGTTGCTGAAAATGTTGTCTTTTTGGGTACAGGACAACTTGCTGAAACGACCACTATGGAAGGATTAAGCGACGAAGCGATGATGTCAGCAAATTTACAGCCATCAAAAACGAATGCATCATTCAAGGATGAGCAACCATTTGATGATGAGCTCCCTTTTTAATTTTTCAAACTTTGAAGGCCCTATTTAAAGGGCCTTTTTATACATTTACGTTTTTTAATTGACTATTTATTGCTTAAGCGGCAATACTGAAAGTAATAGTTGATATAAAAGAAATAAAATGTATGAAAAAAAATAGCGTTATATTGTTTTTGTTTTTTTTGAGTACTACCCAGATCGCCATAGATGCATTGCCTTCATGCAATGTTGCAGATGCGTATGTGCACGCGGTGACCGAGCGATCCCTTTTTGTCTGGTCATTGCTTGATTTAGCTGAACAAGAATCAATTGTTGATTATCCGCTTTTTTATGATGAATTATGTCAGGCAAGCTTAAAGCTTTGTAAAGAGGTTCAGGCCCTGTATGAAAATAATTACCCGATATGTCTGGAAAAATTTATTGAAAGTAATAAACTTATTGATTATTTAGAGCAAAAATTTGATCTTTTAGCGCAGCAAAAGTTACCGCCTTCACGCTACAAAAGTGCTATAGAGATCATTTTATATTACGCAAACCATTTTTTAAAAAACAATGTGGCTATCGATGCCTAAATTAAGCCCTCCAAGACCAGCTTTAAGAATATTATTTCCAGCAAGTGGCTTACTGTAAAACGCTTTGATGCGAGGTAACCATGGGCGTTCGTCCCCTGCAAGGTCAATTTCGGCAGAAATATAGAGAGAAAACATACGCCAGGGGGCGATTGATTCGATCTGTTTATTTTGGCCATCACCGCACAGGCACAGCATAGCTGAAAAGGTCGGAATTATATGATCAAGTTTTATGTAGGCACCAGAGCTCCAAATTGTTGCAGGAGCAAATAAAAGAGCCTGGCCATAGGTTCCTAAAGTGAGCCACTCAAGGGCCCCGAGCGCACATGAACCCGCAGCGGCAAATCCGGGCTTAGTGGTATAACCGATAGGAAATAGGGGGAAGGCAACAGCATCATGTGGTGTTTGCAATAGGGCACCCAACTGGAACGTAGCATCAATAAAATCAAGATGTGTCGTATCTTCGTAATTCAGGGTCCAACCTGCAAGCAGTGCAGGGCTATAAATACTTCCTTTACGCATGCAATGGTCTAGGGGACAAGCGTGCGCTGCCGTAAGTTCAATATCAGATATTTTTATCCAAGAAAAAGGGAGATAGAGTTGAAAAAAAAGGCCTTTTTTAAAATTTTGATAATATTGAAAGTAGAGTTCAGTAAAATCAAGCTTTCCCTTATGGGATGGTTGATGAAAATGTCGACTTCCACCTGCTATCGTTAGATCAACAGTACTGAGCCAGTCGCGTGAAAAGCGTGTTTCATCCTGAAATATTTTTGCATGATAAAACTTAGGGATATTAAAAGCATAGGTTAAAAAATGAGAAAAAATCACGAGGATAAAAAAGAATAGAACGAGTTTTTTCATTACTTTATATATTTTTGTTAAACTAAAGAAAATATCGATTGATAAATCATACACAATAAAGGATTTTTATGGAAGAAAAAAAGTTCATATCTGATGAATTGGCCGAACAATCTCTGACAGCGGCAGCGGAGCTTCTTAAGCTAAAACAGCAATATAGTTATTTACAAGCAGATTTTGATAATTACAGACGCCGCATGCAGACACAGCAGAGCCAATGGACACAGGCTGCACAGATGGATGTTTTTACTGCACTTTTGGATATTGTGGATGATTTTGACCGCGCCCAAGGGGATATTCAAAACCCCGCTTTCGATTTGATTTCCCAGGCGTTTAGAAAGTTACTTGCCCGCTTTAACCTGACTGAAATTCAAGAAAATACAATTTTTGACCCACAATTGCATGAAGCTGTTATGCAAGTGCCTGTTGTTGAGGGTAAAGAATCTGGTACCATTGCACAGATTCTGCAAAAAGGATACCGTATTGGTACCACTATTTTGCGTCCAGCAAAAGTTTCTGTCTACAACTAAACATATTATTTAATAATTAAAATAATAAGCTCGAGGGCGATAAGTATAATGATTGCAATGGAAAGTATATCGCCCCGAACTGCATCTATTTTATTTTGATAGACGGTTGCAATTTCTTGAATGATATACAATTTTCTATTAATTGATTCTTTCCAATTTTGAAGATCTAGTTTTTCAATTAATAAAGTATAAAGCTCAGAATAGTAGGCTTCACCAGCAACTTTAATACTATTTTCAAGACGTTCGGTGATAACGGAAATATCGACCTTCAATTTTTCAAGGTCCCCTATCGGGTCGCCTTCTGTAACGGATATAAAAGGTAAATAGGCAAGCAATGGAGGCGCTTTTACTTGCCGCTCGTACACCGTATTTAATTGTTTATCAAGCACGCGATCAAAATATTGAAGCTCAAGTTGCTGCATATTTGCAAATTCAAACAGTTCCAAAATGTCATCATAATCATCATCATAGACACATGCAGCTTCTGTATCAACAATGATAAGATCACCTCGATAATAGCCAAAGGCAGATTCCAAAATTTCATTTTTTTGATATTCAGATAACGATTCAGTCTCGAAACGTAATGTTGAGGCTATGCTATTGCCAAAGGTCTCTTTAAAGGTGACAACGTCATAGGCTATTTCAGGGTTTACTTGAATAACGGTGTATGATTTACGTAAATGGAAAAAATTTGCTTGCTTGATGGCACCTTTAATTCGATTAAAGATAAAAAAGGCATCATTAAGGCTCTGTGTTTCATACCGAGCATCGATAGCTGTTATTTCTGATTTAAGATCTTCAAAAGATGAACTATAAGGAATTTCATAGCGAAGTGTAATAACGCCAAAATTATGTAATTTTGCATTGTTACAGCTTATTTTAGGATCAAGGAGCGATGGTGCTATAGTCAGCGGAATATGATAATTTTTAAAGTATTTTGAATATTGTGACGGAAGTGCGGGAAGCATTTTTTCTTGCAGAACTTTAGAAAAATTTATATCATCGCCAACATCAAAGGCCTGAAATATAACAATTTTACCATTAAATTGTTCGTTTACCATCATTAACTCTCTTTTTTTAATATCGATAAGAAGGCCTCTTGTGGTACTTCCACATTGCCCACCTGTTTCATTTTCTTTTTCCCCTCTTTTTGTTTTTCAAGAAGTTTTCGTTTGCGGGTAATATCGCCCCCATAACATTTAGCAGTTACATTTTTACGCAAGGCTGAAATAGATTCTCGTGCAATAATTTTTGCACCAATAGCAGCTTGAATAGCAACCTCATACATTTGTCGGGGGATAACCGTGCGTAGACGCTCTACCAATTCACGTCCGATACGTTGTGCATTTTCTTGATGAACGATACTTGATAAGGCATCGACCGGTTTGCCATTGAGTAAAATATCCATTTTGACCAAATCTGCAGGTTGATACCCAGTCTCTTCATAGTCAAGGCTTGCATAGCCTGAACTGAGCGACTTAAGTTGATCATAAAAATCAGTTGCTATTTCATTAAGCGGTAAAATATAACGTAAAATAATACGTTGTTCATTTAAATAAGAAAGTTCTTTTTGCACGCCTCGCTTTTCTTCGCACAATGTTAAAATGGCACCTAAAAATTCCTTGGGAACCAAAATTGTAGCATCGATAACCGGCTCAAGAATATGATCTATTTTTTGTACATCGGGAAAATCTGAAGGGCTTTCAATGGCGACTGTTTCCCCTGTGTGCTTCATGACCACTTTAAAAAGAACACTCGGTGCTGTTGCAATTACATTCATATTATATTCTTGCTCAAGCCGCTGCTTAAACACATCCATATGTAATAAACCGAGAAATCCACAACGAAAGCCAAGGCCAAGAGCCACGGAGCTTTTCTTTTCGACTTTGACGCTTGCATCATTCAGCGTTAATTTATCAATAGCATCCTGTAAAAAGGCAAAATCTGACGCATCAACAGGATATATTCCCGCAAAAACCATCGGCTTTGCCGGCTTAAATCCCGGAAATGGCTCTACTCCCTGATGCAAACTTTTTTGTGTATGAAAAAGAGTATCTCCTACACGCGCTTCATGTACCGTCTTCATACCCGTCACCACATAACCGACCTGGCCAGCATAAAGGGCGTCAGTTGGAGTTTGATCCGGGTACATAAGTCCTATTTCTAAAACTTCATAACTTTTATTTGATTGTGCAAGAGTAACAAAATCACCCTTTTTAACAACCCCATTTTTTAATGCAATAAGACAAATAACGCCCTTGTACTCATCATACCACGAGTCGAATAAAAGAGCTTTAAATGGGTCAATAAGCGAACTTTTTGGCGCTGGAATGCGTTCGATCAGGGCACCTAAAATCTCTTGCATACCGATACCTGCTTTTGCCGATGCGCGTAAAATGTCGCCTTTGTCAAAATCAAAGAGTGTCTTGAGTTCAGCTTCCACGCGTTCAGGTTCTGCATGGGCCATATCAATTTTATTAATAATAGGAATGATCGTGAGGTCTTGATCAAAAGCTAAATAAAAATTAGCCATCGTTTGGGCCTGAACGCCTTGGCATGCATCGACTAACAAAAGTGCGCCTTGGCATGCATATAACGATCGGGAAACTTCATAGTTAAAATCTACATGGCCAGGGGTATCTATTAAATTTAAAAGATATGTTTGGCCTTTATGGGTATAAAACATAGATGCTGATTGTGCCTTAACCGTGATCCCTCGCTCCTTTTCAACCTGGAGTTTATCTAAAAATTGCTCGTTTTTATTGCGCGTTGATAACGTGCCGGTGATTTCTAAAAGGCGATCACATAGGGTTGATTTGCCGTGATCGATGTGCGCAATAACAGAAAAGTTACGTATTTTATCGGGAGTGAAATCTTTAAGATTAATTTTTTTAAGATCCATGGAGCTTTCTATGTTCAAGCGATAATGAGCCATTTGGTAGTAGATAAAAGTGTACTCAACCAGATAATTTTTGTAAATTGTTCGATTCCAGGGAGTCGCTTTTTAGGCTGCTGGCAAGAGGATTTCCTGCAGTGCTTTGTTGCGTTCCTGTAGGCGTACCAATTCTTCATAAATATTTTTTATTTCAAGGTCAAAATCATAGCGAAGTTTACGGTAGTAGGGTGAGTAATCATGTATATAGCTATGTTTTTCTGCCTTTTTTTGAATTTTTTTAAATGTCTTTTCTACGCGTGATTCAACAATCCAATGGAAAAGTCTGAAAGTTTTCTTTTTAATAATTTTTTTTGTATCCTCCTTCATTTGGTCATAATGCTTTTTCATGTACCATGAGATCAGATTGTTGCATGGTTGTTTAATCCAATCAGGGAGGGCGGCAATCAGGTGTGAATAGTGCAAGAAGGTAAAAAGTGTTAATGGCGTATAATTCCATAAATTGTACCATCTACACGAAAAGCGATAATACCATGGAATTTCTTCGAGTGCTTGTTCAAGTTGGTTCAGCTCGAGCTGTAACAACTTTATAAATTGTTCTGGCAAGGTGATCTTTTTACCTGCATAATCTTTAAGCTTGCCACTTTTAAGCACCTTAAAAAGCTCTTGTTCGATTGCATGTTTTTCAATTAAAATATCCGTTGCTGTTTTCCAAAAAATTCTAGCAGGTGCGATATTTTGAAGCATCTCAACGCAGGGATTTTCTGATAAAAGACAAGCATTAAGAACAGTCGGCTTGAGGGCGCTTTGAGGATTGTCGCTGGTTCGATTTTGGCGCGAGCGGGTAAAAAGCAGTGTTTCGCGTTGCGGAGCAAGCCAATCGTTAAGATCACTTCCTGTGAATCGTGTATTAATTTGGAATTGTGTATCAATGCGTGATAGGGTAACAAAGACAAAAAGATTGTAACCAAAAAATAAAAGCGAGGTAACAAAGACAAACGCTATAATATGTTTTAACCGTACCATAGTAATAAAATTTGATTAAAAAAATTAATGCTCAATCCTTATCGTATCATACCGGTTTTGAGGGTAATTAGTCAACCTTGGTTAAATGCTGGTGGTACTTGCAGGGTTTGTGTCTCTGTTTTGTTTTAAGGGCCCAGGCAAATTGATGGCAATATTGCTTAGTTGCATAGCCATCTTGGGTAAAATCACTTTGATTCCATGATGTTTTTGCGTTTGCAACATCTTGGACGCAATGTGCGCAATTTAAAAGCGCTAGTGCTATTCTATCAGCGCGTGATTCTTGATATGCATGCAATTTTTGTTCCACAATGTTTAGTGTCAATGGGAGTGTACAGAGAATACCTGCAGCAACATATAGCTCTGTTAAAACAAAATGTCATATTTGATAGTTAAAAATATTATCGTTGATTTCTTTCATAAATGCGAGCTTGGTTTCATCAAAAGTATCAAATTGTTTGTTCGCTAAATTGCCTTTAGCCGTATTCCAAACATGTTCGATTGGATTATGATCCGGTGCGTACGGAGGGAAGTTTATAAGATGCACTCTTTCTAACAACTTGCCTTTCTTAAGAGCTTCTTGAATAATTTTACCTTTGTGAAATTTAGCATTATCCCAAACAATACAAATTTTTTTGTTCGGAAAATCGGCCAACAATTTTTTGAGTGCGCCTAAAATTTCTTCTTGATTCTGCCAATTGAGCTCGTAAACATAACATTTAAAATTTTTCTGATTTAATGCACCAAAATAGCTTTGATACTCAGAACTTTGTTTAACTTTAACAACTGTCTTCTTGCCCTTTCTTAACCAAGCTTTTCTTATTAAAGCCTCGAGTACCATTCTAGTTTCATCGGCGGCGAAGACCTCCCATTCTGGATCTCGTAAATATGGTGCAATTTCTTGCTTGATTTCAATCATTCTTGTTTCAATTTGATCTTCATTTCTTCGAGTAGAAAAAGTGTCGGGGTATCTAAAACTTAGGTCACTAAATTGAAGTAAAAAGTGATATGATTGTACCGATTCAAACACAACGTCGAACATGGCCTTTATATATGATTTCAGTTGCGGAACACCCCAAAATTCTTTTGGTATCCCATAATCAGAGGGTGGACTTTGCAACGCTTCTTTTATCTCAGCTTTTTGTTCACGAGTAAGTTTTGTTGCATTCTCATTATTAAGATGTCCGCAAAAAATGCTTGCCATCCGCCTTTCATGAAAATCCTCAACCCATCGGCTTATGCTGCGCTCAGATTTGAATAGAAACTCGCCAATTTGAGCTACTTCTAATCCTGCTGATCGCAGCATAATTGCTTGAGCCTTATGGCGAATTAATGGAACTTTTGATGTCTTAAAATAATTTTTTAAAATTTCAGCTTCTTCAGCTACTACCTTGATCTTCTTCATGAGGATTATGATCCTCACTTTTTCTTCTTATGTCAAACCCTCAGGTCTGCCATTTTGTTTTCATAGAGCTATATATTATCATTTAATATAGCATAAGGGGGAAAAGTTGTAACGGTTTAGATTCGCTCGGGTTTTTTTGGGTATGGTATTTTCAATAAAAATACATGGTATAGTTGAAAGAGAGATGAAAAACTAAAAATAAGGGTATCATATGTATTTTAGTGAAGTGATTACTGTTGTTGAGGCAATAGAGCATGTAACATCGCGCAACCGCATTATGGAGTTTTTGGCTGCACTTTTTCATAAGGCTACTGCGCGTGAAGCACAGATGTTGACATATCTTTGCTTAGGCTCTGTCAGGCCTGCATACAAAGGGAGCCAGTTCAATATCGCTGAAAAAACGCTTAAAAAGGTTGTTCAGGGGATTATACTATTAGATACCGAAGAATTCGAAAAGCAGATCCAGAAATATGGTGATGTGGGAACTGTTTTGCGTCAGTACTCTTGGGATATTGATGAGCAATTAACGCTCGAGGATGTTTTTGAGCAGCTTGTATCGCTTGAAACGATCTCGGGAGAGGGGTCGCAGGACGAGCGTATCAAGTTTTTGCTGCTGCTTCTAAAAAAATTAGAACCGAGCGCTGCGGGTTTTGTTGTGCGTATTATTTTGGGTAAACTGCGCACAGGCTTTTCTGATATGACGATGATAGATGCATTTTCATGGATGATCGCTGGTAATAAAAGTATGCGCAAGCAGATAGAACATAGTTATTCTATCTGTGCAGATTTGGGACATATAGCATATATATTGAAAAAAGAGGGCATTGAAGGGCTGAAAAATATCGAAATTACCGTAGGCATCCCGTTGCTGCCATCGCTTGCTGAGCGGCTTGCAACAGCAGATGAAATTATAGAAAAATTGGGTCGCTGCGTAGCCCAGCCTAAATTAGACGGATTTCGGCTGCAGGTACATATCACCAAAAAAAATGGTGATACTCAGGTCTATTTTTATTCAAGAAATCTTGTAAATATGACCAACATGTTTCCTGAGCTTACCCAAGCGGCAGAGCATTTAGCCGTTCAAGATGCCATATTTGAAGGGGAGGCAATAGTTTTTGATGAAAAGAGAGACTCCTTTTTGCCCTTTCAAGAAACGGTGAGGCGTAAGCGCAAGCATGGGGTATCATCCATGGCGCAAGAGTTACCCTTACGGCTTTTTGTTTTTGATCTTTTGTACCTTAATGGTGAATCGATGCTTGATAAAGGGCATGAAAAAAGACGGAACCATGCTGAAAAATTTTTATCAGTAGACTATACACAACCTATTTCTTTAATTGATGAGCGGGTAGTTGAATCAGGTCAGGAGTTAGAAGATTATTTTCTCACCTGTATAGATGAAGGGCTCGAAGGCCTTGTTGTCAAGAAGATAAGTGCGTCTTATCAGCCTGGAAAGAGAAATTTTAATTGGATCAAGCTCAAACGGACGCAAGAATCAGGCACGTTGACTGATACGATTGATGCGGTGGTACTCGGTTACTATCATGGGCGGGGACGGAGAGCCTCATTTGGTATAGGGGCCTTTTTGATTGGGGTCTATAACAAAGATCATGATCGTTATGAAACACTTGCCAAAGTGGGTACCGGGTTGACTGATAAAGGTTTTAAAGATTTAAAAAAATTATGTGACAGTTATATGATCGATCATAAACCATTTAATGTTCTGTGTGCTCAAGAGCTTTATCCTGATATATGGATTGAACCGGTCATTGTGTGGGTTGTTATTGCAGATGAAATAACTCGTTCTACTGTTCATACAGCTGGCAAAACAAATGATCAATTGGGTTATGCACTTCGCTTTCCGCGAGCACTAGAAAGATGCGTGGATAAATCTGGTGACCAATCGACAACAGTTGACGAAATTAAAGCGATGTTCCGTTCGGTTAAAAGTTAACTGCGTGAAATAAGCTTATAAAATTTCTCAGCTTCTGCAAGGGGATTAGTTGCTGCTGTTATTTCTTTGCCAATAACGATGGCTGCAGGTTTAAGGTCTATAATCGCCGGTAATGTTTCAGGTGAAATGTTGCCAGAAATATGGACAGGCAGAGGCGTATTGCCTTTGACCATGTCCCACGTCTCTAAAAAAGTAAGCTGTGATGAATCTTGCGTCGGCATCGGGAGTAATAATGCATCAACCCCAAAACTTTTTGCCTCAAGCGCTGATTGGCCAAGTGAGCTTGCATCTATGAGATCGAGCATTACTTTCATGCCTCGTTCATGTGCAGCATTGCATGCGCTATGTATAACGTTTCTTTTTGTTCCTGCTAATACAGTCACCCAGTTGGCTCCTGCCTCAGAGCTTATAAATACTGTTTCTTTTGCCCGGTCAGCTATTTTAACGTCAGCCAGTATAGTTTTATGGGGAAATTGTTGTTTGAATCGCGTAATGGCATGCATGCCATTTTTGTAAATAAGAAGCGAGCCAACTTCAAAAATGTCAGCGTATTGATCAATTGATTGCGCGATATTAAGAGCATTTTCAAGATCAACAAGATCGAAGGCTATGTGCAGTTTCATAAATTAATAATCCTTTAAGGGGTCCAAAAAAGGTACTTATTTGTCGATAGTATAGCAATAAATGTTGTCTTTATCTATTATATTCGCATTTATGACTTTGGCGCCTGGATGTAGGATTGTTCCTTAACTTGTTTTTCTATAATGAGCGGCTCAAAAAAACGATTAATTTTCAAAAATTTAAGCACGCAAAAGGGTGTATCAATGTGGCCTTGCACAAATAAATCAGGCAAAATAAAACTGAGACCAGAGCTTGCAGGGAA